>CAIVYX010000240.1 GCA_903910245.1 uncultured Opitutia bacterium
CTCCGGCTTCGGGACGTTCAATTCCTGAAGTCGGAACGCGCCGCTTTCCGTCGGTAGCACCACGAACAGCTTGCAGGCGCGGCTCTGGGCCAGGGCTACCATCACGTGCCACTGGGCCTGCGGGACGCTCGCGACGACGAACATCGGCATCGCGCCGGGTTCGGTGCCGGAGGGTTCCTCGATCGCCACGCCCTTGTGGTCGACGTCAAAATTATGGGCCAGCCATTTGCCGAGCTCTTTGGCCAGCCCGCGCATGTCGGAGGTGCCTGCCTCCACTTTGGATTGGTCAACCAGGGCCCAGAGCGGGATCGCGAAATTATGTTCCAGGGAGGTCATCGGATAAGGTTTGCCGAAGGCGTCCAATGGGATGAGGATGCCGGGCGATGTCTGCAAATCCAAAGCACATCGAGGACATCACCGTCCTTGTCGAAAAGCGTGATTTCGCGGCCCTGCGCAAGTTGGTGCTCGAACTGCCGCATGCCGACGCAGCCGATCTCCTCAGGCAGCTCGATCCTGTGCAGATGGCCGTCAGTTTCCGGCTCCTGCCCAAGTCGGCCGCATCCGAGATGTTCAGCTACATGGATTCCGACGCCCAGGAGGCGTTGATCCGTTCGCTGGGCGTCAATGAAGCCGCCGAAATCCTTAACGCGTTGTCCGATGACGACCGCACCGCCTTTCTCGAGGAATGCCCGGAGGATGCCGTGCGTCTGCTCGGCCTCCTTGACCCTGCCCAGCAGCGAATCGCGGTGCAATTGCTAGGGTATCCTAAGGACAGCGTCGGACGCATGATGACGACCAGCTTCGTCACGCTCAGTCGGGATTGGACCGTCCAGCAGTCGCTGGATCACGTGCGCGACCGGGCCAAGGATGTCTATTACGTGCACGTGGTCTGTTCGGTCGACGCCGACGGCAGCCTGGTGGGCGTGCATCGCATCCGTGACATCTTCCGGGCCGACCCCTCCATCAGGGTGGCAGACCTGCCGGCGTCCCCGCCACTCTGCCTGAAGGTCACCTCCACCCGCGCTGATGCCTTGGCCATGTTCCGACGCCATGCCCGCACCATCATCCCCGTCGTCAATGCCGACCAGAAGGTTGTCGGCATCGTCACGGTGGACGACGTCCTGGAAGCCGCTACCGAGGAGGCCACCCGTGACATCGCTTTGCTGGGTGGCGCCGAGGTGCCCGACGAGCCCTTGTTGGAGACGCCGCTGATGCAGTTGGTCCGCCAGCGCGCCGGCTGGCTCGTCATCCTCTTCGTCGGGGAGATGTTCACCGCCACCGCGATGGGGTACTTCGAAGGCGAGATTCAGAAAGCGGTGGTCCTGTCCCTTTTCCTGCCCCTGATTATTTCTTCCGGCGGCAATTCCGGCTCACAGTCCTCGGCCCTGGTCATCCGTGCGATGGCTTTGTCGGAGGTGACGCTTCGCGATTGGTTCCGGGTCTTCCGCCGTGAAGTCATGAGCGGTCTGACGCTGGGCCTCATCCTCGGCGTCATCGGTTTCGCGCGCATCGCCGTGTGGCATGAGTTCTTCCCGACGCTTTGCGGGCAGGAGTATGGTTACGGCCCGCACTGGATACTCATCGGTTTCGTCATCTTCCTCTCCTTGGTCGGCGTCGTGCTCTGGGGTAGCCTGTCGGGTGCGATGCTGCCATTCATCCTGCGACGGCTCGGGTTCGATCCGGCCAAGGCGGCCGCGCCCTTCGTGGCGACCATCGTGGACGTCACCGGGCTCGTCATCTACTTCGTCGTCGCCGCCTTGGTCTTGCGCGGGACGTTGCTGTGAGCGTCAGGCCTGCTTAATCAGCTCGGCGGTCGCGGGGACGTCGGAGATGATCTGGTCAGGGTCCGGTCCGACGCCGATGTAGCGCAGGTTCGGGAGATAGGGTAGGGAGCCGCCGCGAGAAGCCAGGCGAACGATCTCAGCCATCGTGAAGGCGACGTAGCGCCGTGCTTCGGCGGGTAGCTGGGCGTAGGAGCGGACCTTCGTGATGTCGGCCGTCCAGCCGGGCAGGGTGGCGTAGATGGGCTGCAGGGTGCGACGGACGGCGTCGTTGCGAGGGACGCCCGAGACGACCTTGCCGGCGGCGTCACGGTAGCCCGTGCAGATGAGTAGGTCGCCGCCCTTCCATTCGCCATGGGGCGAGAGGGCGTCGAGCTTGTTGAGCACGATGTCGTCGTAGCCGCCGTAGCGGAGGGCGTCGGCCTTCTCGACCAGGTCGGACCAGCCCACCATGCGCTGGCGACCGGTGCTGGTGCCGAATTCGAGCTTCGCGAGGGCGCGCTGAAGCGGGTGCTCTTCCGGCATCTTCGTCAGGAAGACGTGCGTGCCGACCTTCGTGTCGTAGGCCTTGCAGCAACCGACCGTGTGGATCGCCTGGACCGGGATGCCGGCGGACTGGAAGAACTCCGGCGTGTAGGTGTGGGA
>CAIVYX010000241.1 GCA_903910245.1 uncultured Opitutia bacterium
CGGCGGCGAGCTCGCGGCTCGATCCTGGGAACACCTGAAGACGCGCCTGAAGCAACTGGGGCTCTCCGAGAAAGGCGGCATCCAGCGCACCAAGGCCGACTGCCTCCGCGTCTGCGTCGCCGGGCCCGTCGCCGTGGTCTATCCGGAAGGCGTCTGGTACGGCCAGTGCACGCCGGAGAACCTCGACCGCATCATCACCGAGCACCTCGTCGGCGGAAAGGTCGTCGCGGACCTCCGCATCGCTGGGCCTACTTCGGCTTAGTCTCTTTTTTCTTCGGAATCTCGACCTTCTGGGCGAGCGCCCGAAGCTTTGGATAAAGTTCAGCGTAAGGCACATCTTGGACGGCCGTCCCTGATTTCACGGCCATCGACGCCGCCACGCCGGCTGATTCACCGAGGATCATCCAGACGGGCTCCATCCGGATGGAAGTCATGGCGATGTGGCTGGCGGACACGCAGACAGGCACGATGAGATTGGTGCACTGATTCTTCTTCGGGACGATCGAACGATAAGGAATCCGGTAGATACCGCGGTGCTCCTGCTCGAGATAAAGCATGGAATAATATCCTCCCATGAGTGCGACTTTGCCGTCGAGCGCCACGGTGGCGTAAGGCCACTCATCGACGCCATAGGAAGCCAGGCCGACCGAATCAGCGGGACTGGTCCGCCCTTCCATATCCTTCTGGGTGACGACGTAATCCGAAATCATCCGACGCGCCTCGCGGACGTAGAGCTGGTGCGGATAGCCCTTGGTGTCATCGAACGCACCCTTCTCCAGGCCGGCGCTAAGCGCGATTTCCTGCTGCTTCGCCGGCACCGACGGGTCGGTGCGGAGAAAATGCGTCATGCCGCGCACAAAATCCTGCTGCTCCTTCCAGATACGGGCACGGGTCGCATAATCGCCGTCGGGGTAGCTGGCGTTATGGCCGTAGTTGGTTGGCGCGAACAACGCCCGGGCGAGATTACCGGCACCACCGGAATAGACGCGACCCCCGCTCTTCTCCCAGCCGTCGACCTGGCCGCGCATCACGCGACCGGAAAGGATGTCCACGCCCTGCTGGAACGCCCTTCGATAGAGTTCAAACTGCTTCGGGTCGTAATTCGCAGGCGGCTCGATCGGCAGGCTCTCGCCCTTGAAGACGAAGCGCCAACGGAAGCCGTAACCCATCGTGAGCTTGTCCGCCTCGCCGAGCGGAGCGACGGGGGTCGACTGAAGGCCCGGCAGCAGGCCGCTCTGCGGGTCGCCGGCTTTTACGTAAGGATCAATCGAGTAGACCGACATCGGCGGCTGCGCACCGGCCAGGCTCTCACCATAGGTCGACTTCGCCTCGCGGCCAAAGGTATAAGCGACGCCGGAGCGGGCCATGAGGTCACCTTCGTAAGAGCAATCGATGAAGACCTTCGCCGCGATGACGCGGGCGCCGGCTTTCGTCGGGGCCGCCGGGGGACAGCCGGTTTCGTCGAAGGGCGCTAGGTCCAAGGAGATCGAACGGATGACGCCGGCGGACTTCTCGACCACACTGACCCGATGCTCGAACAGCACCGTGACTCCGGCAGCCTTGAGCATATCGGCGAAGACCGTGCGATACTGGGCATCATTGTAGTCCTTCTTCAGGATCGGACGGGTCGAGCCGCTGACGGCCTCTTCGCGACCCCAGTCGATATGCATCAGGCCACCGCCGGTCATGCCGCCCAGCCAGCGGCTCGGCTCGACCACGATGACCTTAGCCCCTTCCTTCGCGGCGGCGCAGGCCGCCATCACGCCGCTCGCATTGCCGCCATAGACGCAGACGTCATAGGAATCAGCCGCGCAAAGGGTCGTTAGACCGAGGAGGAGACCGGCGAGGAGGCGACAC
>CAIVYX010000242.1 GCA_903910245.1 uncultured Opitutia bacterium
GACTTCCAGGAACTGCATGGCGACCGCCTCTACATGGACGACGAGTCCATCGTCGGCGGTACGGCTTTCTTCGAAGGCCGGCCGGTCATGGTCCTCGGCCAGCAGAAAGGCCGCGACACGAAAGAGAACCTCCGCCGTAACTTCGGTTGCCCTAATCCCGAAGGTTACCGCAAGGCCCTTCGTCTGATGAAAATGGCTGCCACCTTTGGTCTGCCAATCATCACCCTCGTCGACACCCCGGGAGCTTTCCCAGGTATCGGCTCCGAAGAGCGCCACGTCGCCGAAGCCATCGCCGTCAATCTCCGCGAGATGAGCCAGTTCGGCGTGCCGATCATCACCTTCGTCATCGGCGAAGGCGGCTCCGGCGGCGCCCTCGGCATCGCCGTCTCGAACAAGGTCTATATCCTCGAGAACGCCTACTACTCCGTCATCTCCCCCGAAGGTTGTGCCGCCATCCTCTTCAAGGACCGCGCCCACGCCCCGAAGGCCGCCGAAGCCCTGCGCCTCGACGCCCCGAACCTCCTCAAACTCGGCGTCGTCGACGGCGTCGTGAAGGAACCGCTCGGCGGCGCCCAGGAAGATCCGGCCGCGACTGGCTCGGCCATCCGCAAGACCCTGCGCGACTCACTCGCCGACCTCTCCAAGGCTTCGCCCGAAAAGCTGATCGCGATGCGTTACGCGAAGTTCCGCGCGATGGGCGTCTACGCAGAGTAAGTTCGTTGACCAAGAAACGAAAAGGGGCGCCGATTGGCGCCCCTTTCTGTTGGTCGGAATTCCGGACTCTCAGCCGCCGTTCGACAGCACGCGAATATAGCGCGTGTAGTTGCGGCCGTACATGTAGACAATGCGCTTGTAGTTGGCCTCGGCGACCTTCGGATTGTCGGCCATCATCTGCAGGCCGCGCAGCTCCTTGGAGCCATCGGGCGTGAGCACAGTGATGGAGACCTCGACGGCCTTCAGCGAGTAAGGCAGGTAAGGCAGCCAGGTGGCGGAAGTGGGCTTCAGGGGGAGGTTATCCGGATACATGCGGTCGGAGGTGACGCGCAGCCGGGACGTGTAATAGTCGTAAGGCTGGACCTTGGGCCAGGTACCGTTGGGGGTTGGGCTCGGCTCCACGAGGGCGGTCGGCGCGTAACGCAACGGAGCGGTCTGCTGGTCGGTGTTGCCGTCCTTGGAACTGAAGATTGCGAGATAACCGCCCTTGGAAGCCGGTAGCGCGGATTTGTCGTCGGACTTCGACGCCAGCACGACCGGACGAAGCACCTGCGGCTGACGCGCGCAGGGATCGCGCAGGGCGCCAGCGGCGGCCATCGCGGGCAGCGGCGACGTGCCCCAGAGGACGAGGTTCATGGCCACGACGTTCGAGGCGATGAAGTTGTTCTCGTCCATCGTCCAACACGGGGTGGCGCTGATGTTGCTAGCATTGATGAGCTCACGCGTCTCATAATCTGGGGTCGGCGTCTTGGAATAATTGGCAAAACGACGGGAGGTGGACCAGTAATCCCAAGGGGACTTGGGGGCATCGATATTAGAGTTCAGGATCAGCGGGAGGGCATCCACGAACGTATTCTCGGAATCGATGATGGTGCGATAGACGCCGTAGACCTGCTGGATCTTGTCGCCGGGCGAATCGAACGGCGAACGCTGGCCGATGCGATAGGAGATGGCGCAAACATCGCCGCGCAGGGCGGTGCGTCCAGTGCCAGGCGTCCAGCGTGGACGGTCGGTCGGGGCACCAAAGAGCATCACGATCGGGTGGTCGACGGGCTGCAGATTGCCGACGGCCGGAGGGACCCCAGTGACATCGGTCGAGCCGGGGACGACGATCTCCATCCAGCAACGCCCATCCGAACGGAGCATGGCGGTCGAGAAATCGTTCTCCATGGCGTCGAGCACGCCGCGGGATTCGGACTGCGTCGAGAGGTCGGCGACGGCGCGATCATAGACAAGCAAGGTATTGGAGGCAATCGTGACGACCGTCAGGACGATGATGACCATGATGGCCGTGGAGACCAACACCTCGAGCAAGGTGAAGCCGGCCCGGGCTTGGCGGAGGAGAGTGTTCATCGGCTAATGACGATATTTTGCACGAGCAAGGGAGCCTCGGTCTTGGTCTTGTAAGAATCGTAGGGGCTATAATCGTGCGGGAAAAACTCCGCCACAATTGGCAGGTAGGCCAGCGCGTAGGCGGAAGGCTGCAGGGGGAGCGGCGAACTGGCCCAAGGAGCGGCGGCGACCTTGGTGGTCTTGGGCTCGAAGGTGGTGGCGTCGATCTCCGTGCGCTGTCCGACCAGGAGCTTGGAGAGCGAGAGGCGGACGCGCATCGGGGTACCGATGATATTACGACCGAAGCCGGCTTTGATGGTGAGGTTCTTACCGGAGCAGAGAGCGACTTCCATCATCGAAGGATTTGAAAATAGGGCGAAGGCGGTAGCGCCGGTCTTATCGCTGTCCGGGGCGACAATCTTGCGCTCGTAGACGTAAAGCCAGACGGCGTTGTCGCCGTTGTCGCGAGCCTTTTGGAGCAGGCGGTAGACGATGTCGAAGTTCGACGCCGCCGGGTTGGCTGCCGTCAGGTCCACGCCAGAGGTATCGGCCACGGGAGCCTCGAGGAGATACTTACTATTCTCCGGGCTCTGCTCACTCGTGCTGTCGAGGAAGACGACCGAACGAGGATTATCCAAGGCGCCAATGAGACGCGTCACGCCCGAGAGGGCGCGGTTCGTCTGCATGATCTCGTCGACCTGCTGGAAGGTGGAACCGAGGATGCCGACCAGCGAGAGGATCGCGACGCCGACGATGCCAATGGCGAGCGTCACCTCGACCAGGGAAAAGCCTGGACGGACGGACGAGGGATTACGGGGAGGGTTCATCGGTTGAAAATTACTTGGCCTTGTCCATTTCGTCGGCGTCGAGGGTCATCGTGACGTCGCCGTTAGGGCGGAGGGAAAGCGCGGCGAACTGGTTTTCGGAAGAGATGTCGACCAAGGCCTTATTGGAGCTGGTATTGCGCACCACGCCCTTGGCGAGGACGAGCAACACGCGGCCGAGGTGGTTGGAGGCGCCGGTCCCCTGCAGCTCGATATAGAACCACTTCTTGGGATTGTAGTCCGCGGTCATGGTGTTGAGGGTCATGGGCTGGTTCGTCGGGGCGTAGATCATCCACGGCGGCGTGCTCGTCGGGGAGTCCGTCGCGTTGGTGGTAGCGTTGTCGGCCAGCGGACCAATGATGCTGCGGCGTGTGTTGGCCGCGAGGGTGATCGACAAAGTGGTCTGAGTGTCGGTGGCGGGCGGGATGAACACCACGCCCGTCGGCAGCATCTGCGCGGGCTCAGGCGAGAACCACTTGTAGGGAGCGACCGAGGTGTTGGTGATGGTGGACGGATCGACGCCGCCTAGGTCCGCCGAACTGACGCCGCCGACGGCGATGACAAACTGGCGGAGGTGGTTCACCTCGTCATTCGGATCGTTCAGGATGAGCAGGCGGTAGCGATTGGCGTAAGTCACACCGGTGGCGCCAGGTCCCCGGTTCATCAAGGCCATCGCCCGCACGGTGCGGATGGAGGAAGCAATGAAGCGCTGGCCAGCGGGCAGACCGCCGCCGTCACCGGCCGAGAGGCCGAGAAACAGCGAAGAGATGAGCAGGATGATCGTGATGACGACCAGCAGCTCAACCAGCGTGAAGCCCTTACGAGCAATGGAACGAACGGTCATTATTGGATGACAAAGACCTGGGCGTAATCACTAGAAGACTCACCGTTAGGCGCGGGGAAATCATTAAGTAGATCAGTCGTATAGATAATAATGCGGGCAGGAATACCAATGGTACCGGTGATATTCCGAATATCTTCCGGCATTGATTCCGGCGCGCCTGGGGCACCGGAGATGTTTTTTATATTCGTGTTGTTATCGAGGTCGAAGATGAGGCGGATGTTGTAGTTACCGAAACGGTCAACGAGCAGTGAATTATCCGTAAGGAAATCCCTGTCATTGAAGTCGTCCTTACCGAAGGCACAGAACTCCTCCCCGTTCCGATTCAGAAGTTTACGGTCAGCCGCAATGAGGGGCGTGCCGGTGGGCGAACGTCCGGACAGGCTCTTGACGAAATTCAAGTTAATGGCCGGCTCCTCCAGCTTGTGAAGAACATCCCCCTTCGAAGGGTCGTAGGTGGCGCCGATGTTGGGATAAAAGCCGTAGACCTGCTTGAAGCGGGTTATGCCTCCCGCCCACTGGGAGAAAGCGGTCGTGGCCGCAGATTGTCGTGCCCTTTTACGGACCCCGCTGATCGCCGGGAACAAGGCAGCCGACAGGATGCCGATAATGGCAATGACCGTGAGGAGTTCGATCAGGGTGAAACCGGCGCGACGACGGGGAGTCATGGAAAATCGGGAAGGGATTGGGGAGAAACCATTCTACGTGCCCTCGGGCCCGGTTGAACAGCCAAAAACCGCCTTTTCCTCCACCCAACACCTCACTTGAGCCAAATAAAGCAACCGAGGGCCAAGGCCGTGGGAATCAGCGCCCAGAGGAATAGCCGCCACGCCGAAACCCCTCCCGGGAACCAGGGAGAAAGAATGGACTGACCAGCCGGATTCGGGGCGTTGGCGATGACGGTTAGGCCACCTCCCGCCAAGGCCCCAGCCACCACGGCATGCCGCAAGGCCTCCGCCGCCGCGCCAGCCGCCGAGAAGGCCGGCACCTGCGAGGCCAAATAGGTCACCGCGGCGTTGTCATTGAACGCCGTCAGGAAAGTTGCCGTGGCCAGCAAGGCCCCCTCCCCCATCCGGCTGAGCACCGGGGCAATCCACCACCCCTGGACGCCGCCGAGCACAACGAGTCCGGCGAGGAAGAAGCCGACGAGCGCCGGCCCTCGCAAGCCCGGCGCCGGCTGCCAGCGGGAGGTCGCCGTGGTGAACGCCAAGAAGACAAGGAACCCACCCAACATGAGGACGGGCCGATGCTCGGTCAGCATCAGGACCGTCCAGACCATGCAAGCGAGATGGAAGACGACCACCCAAGCCGGCATGGGCGGCTCGGCCGAGCGCTCCTCCGCCGCCCCCTTGAGCGACGCAAGCTCGCGCCGAAACCAGAATAGATAAGCGAAGTTCGAAAGCAGGATGGAGACGAGCGCGGCGACCCCGAAATGTGCGAAGACATCCTGAATCCCCCAGCCCCATTTCGCGGCGACCATGACGATAGGCGGGGCGGCGAAATGCGTCAGGGCGCCGCCGACAGAAACGTTCACGAACAGCAGGGCCAAGGTGGCGTAGCGTAGCGGCTCGGAGGGTTTCAGGGTGTAGAACTGGGCCGAAAGCAGCATCGCCCCAATCGTCATCGCGGCGGGTTCGGTGATGAGCGACCCGAGCAACGGCGCGAGCGTGAGTACCACGAACCAATGCGCGATCGGGGTGCCGCCGAATAGCCGCCCGACGCGACCGAGCAGGCCTGCCGCCAAGGCCATCACGGGCTTCGAGGCGGCCATGACCATGATGACAAAGACGAAAAGGGGTTCGATGAATTTGGAGGGGCCGTCCGCGGCGGTGGCCACGTATTCGCCACTCTCGACGTAACGCGTCGCGAAAGCCCAGCCCTTACCAGGCCAGCAGACCATGAGGATGAAAAGTATGATCGCCCAGAGACCGAAGACCACCTCGACCTCACCGAGCAGATGTAGCGCCGCACCCTTGAGTCCGCCCTGCTTCTCGGCAGTGTGCGCAGCCCGCGCGATCGTCGGACAAAGGAAAGCGTGCGCGACGGCGGCGAAGAAGACCAAGGTGCCGGCCAGTAAGAAACGGTCCGCCGACATGGAGGCGGCGAGTTCGGACCAGAGATCAGGCTGGGCGGGCATGCCCCACCTCACCGCAATAAGACAAGGTTGGCAACCCCAGCCGAACGGCTACTTGGCAGCCGGCCCGACGTCCGGGCGCGCACCACCGAGCGCCTTGACGAGATCGACCTGCGCACCGATGCGATCCTGCCGTACCTTGGCCACGGCCACTTGGGATTCGGCCCGGAGGCGGCGGGCGGCGAACAATTCCATCGGGCCGGTCTGCCCCAGGCGGGCACGCTCGGTAGCGATGCGATAGGCCTCGTCGGCCGCCTGAGCACGCCGCGCGGCGGCGGCCGCCGATGAGGCGGTCTCCCGGACGTCGACCAAGGCGTCACGGACCTCGCGACAAGCGTTGAGGAAAGCCCTCTCGTAGGCGGCAGCAGCCTGGTGCTGCTCGGCAATGGCCGCCTCTACCCGCGCCGCACCGCGACCGAAATCGAGTAAGGGGTAACGGAGATCGACGCCGAACGAATTGGTCGCGGTCGCCCCATCGAACAAGGCGTTGAGTTCGCGGCTTTCGGAGCCGATTGCGCCAGTCAGGGTGAAGCTCGGGAAACGCGCAGCCTTGACGTAGCCAATGCGCGCATTCGCGGCGACGAGCGCCTGCTCCGCGGCAACGACGTCAGGACGGCTCGCCAAGAGGTCGGTCGGCAGACCCGGCGCTACGGGTGCAGGAAGGCGTAGGCCATCCTGACGGCGCACGGCGATGGTCAGCGCCGGCTGACCGGTCAACATGCCGAGCAAATGCTCCGCGGCGGCACGCGTCCGGCGGGAGTCGGCCAGCGCGGCGACCGCGGCGGAGCGGGCGACTTCGGCCTGGGCGACTTCGTTCGGACCAGCAGCGCCGACGGTGGCCCGCTTGGCGATGATAACGGCTTCCTCATTGCGGGCGGCGAAGACTTCCTGGGCGGCCAGCGATTGCGCATCCGCGGCGCGGAGGGCGGCGTAGGAACGCACAACGGCGGCACCGACGGAAAGTTCGACCATGCGCCTTGCCTCACGCGCACCTAACAACTGCGCACGCGCCGACTCCTCGGCTCGGCGGAGTTTACCCCAGAAATCGAGCTCAAAGGAAGTGGTGAGGCCCCCGCGCGCGGTGGTGCGATGCCGACCAGTCGTGGACAGATTCTGATTGTAAGCGCCTTCGCTGAGTTTGCTTGAATTGATTCCGCCAGCGGCGTCGATCTGCGGGAGACCGGCTCCCTCGGTTTCTCCGAGGACAGCCGCCGCCTGCTCCACCCGACCCACGGCGATGCGGAGGTCCGCGTTGGCTACCAATGCTTTGGCCACCAAGGCGTCGAGCTCCGGATCGCCCAGCGACTTCCACCATTCGGCGCGGACCGCGGCGCCGCCCTTCCCGGCTTCTGGGAAGACGTCAGCCTTAGGTAACTCGGGCCGCACGTAGTCCGGACCCAACGTGCAACCACCGAGGAGGACTACGGCGGAGAGGAGAATAGTGCGCGGCATCATGGCTGGACGGGAGTCGGCTTGTCCTTCCGACCGGAAAGCAGATGGAAGAACCATGGGATAAACAAGGTGGCGACGAAGGTGTCGAGGAGCATGCCGCCGAGCACGCCGGTGCCCATCGACTGGCGTGCCGCGGCGCCGGCGCCGCCCGCGAAGGCGAGCGGGACAACGCCAAGGACGAAGGCCATCGAGGTCATGACGAGCGGCCGGATGCGCATGCGCGCAGCCTCCACAGCGGCGTCGGCCGCCGAACGGCCCGCCCGACGCGCGGTCTCTGCAAACTCGACGATGAGAATGGCGTTTTTAGCCGCGAGGCCGATGAGCGTGACCAGGCCAATCTGGAAATAGATGTCGTTCGGCATGCCGCGCACGAGAATGGCGAGCAACGCGCCGAGCAGCGCGAACGGCACGGTGAGGAGCACGCCCAGGGGTAGCGCCAAATCCTCGTAGAGAGCCGCGAGAATGAGGAACACCATGAGCAGCGCGAGGAGGAAAGCCGGCAAGGCGGACGTCGCGGCCCGCTTCTCCTGCAACGCCTGCGCGGTCCAGTCGATACCGTAGCCGACGGGCATGATATCCTCGGCAATCTCCTCGACCAACGCGATGGCTTGGCCGGAACTCACGCCAGGGGCGGGCGAACAGATGAGGCGTGCGGCTAGGAAGCCCATATGACGCTCGAGCTGCTCCGGCCCCGAGGAGGGCTTGAACTTTACGAAGCTAGAAAGCGGAATCATCGCGCCGTTCGTGGCGCGCACGTGCACGCGGCCGGCCGCGGCGGCGTCCATGCGGTCGGCGGCCTCGGACTGGACGAGGACGCGATAAGTGCGTCCCCCGAGCGTGAAGTCGTTGGCGTAGACGACGCCGATGGTGGCCTGTAAGGCCTCATGGAGATCCGGTAACGTCACCCCGAGGGCCGCGGCGCGGACTTCGTCCACTTCAGCGAGGATCTGCGGTACAGCCGGTCGCAGGAAGACGCGGATACCCGTGAGCTCGGGGCGGGCACGGAGTGCGGCCTCGAGTTTCTCGATGTTCGCCGCGAGCTGGGCGGGGTCGTCGTCCTCTTTCGCCTGCAGGTAGAATTCGAAGCCGCCGGCGGTGCCGATACCGCGGATGGCGGGCGGGTTCACCACGAGGCACATGCCGTCGGGCTGCGTCATGCCGATCGCGTTAAGCTGACGGGCGAGGACCTCCCCGCCGGGCGGGCGAGTGCCGAAATCCTTCAGCGGCAGGAAGATTGTGCCAGAGTTGGTACGCTCGCCGCCGCCGAGGAGGTCGAAGCCGCTGATGGCGAAGGTGTGACGGACGGCGGGATTCTCCCGCAGCTTGGGCGTGAGTTCGTCCATGAACGCCTTGGTGCGATTGATGCCCGCACCGTCGGGTAAGGCGACCATCGCAAGCAGATAACCCTGGTCCTCGGCCGGCAGGAAGCTACGCGGGATTTTCACGACGAGCACGATGTTTGCAACCGCAACAGCGACGAAGCCCGCCGCGGCCGCGCGCGGGTGGTCGAGTAGCCAGCGGACCACGCGACCGTGCCAGGCGGCGACCGCTGCGAAACCGCGACCGAAGGCCGCGGACAAACGGGCCATCAGGCCGACGGGCGCGCCGGGCGCATGCGGTTTGAGTAGCAGAGCACAAAGGGTTGGCGTGAGCGTCAGCGCCACGAAGCCGGAAATGATGACGGAAAAGGCAACGGTCACGGCAAACTGGCGGTAGAGCACGCCGGCAATACCACCGAGGAAAGCGACCGGCAGGAAGACGCAGACGAGGACACAGACGATGGCGACAATCGCACCGGCGACCTCGCGCACGGATTCCTTCGCGGCCTCAAAGGGACTCAGCCCTTGCTCGCGCATGAGCCGCTCGGTGTTCTCGAGCACGACAATCGCGTCGTCGACGACAATGCCGATGGCGATGACCATCGCAAAGAGCGTCAGGATGTTAATGCCGTAGCCCATGACCCACAGACCGGCGCAGGCGCCGATCAGCGAGACCGGCACCGCAATCATCGGGATGAGCGTGGCCCGCCACGAACCCAGGAAAAGGAAGACAACGATGGCCACCAGGAAGGCGGCCTCGACGAGCGTGTTGCGTACCTCACCAATGGCGGAACGGACGAAGCGGGTGGTGTCGAAGGGAATGCTGTATTCGACATCCGGCGGAAACTGCTTCGTGAGCACGTCCAGCCGGGCGCGGATGCGGTCGGCGGTCTCGAGTGCGTTGGCGCCCGTCTGCAGGTAGACACGGATGCCAGCGACAGGCTTACCATCCAGCATGCTGAGCTGCTCATAGCTCTGGGAGCCTAGCTCCACGCGGGCGACGTCCCTGAGGCGGAGCACGCCGTCGGCGACGGAGGAGCGAAGCACGATGTCTCCGAACTGCTCGGGCGTCGCGAGCCGCCCGCGAGCGATCACGGGCACCACGAAGGCGGCGTTGACGGAAGGCTCCTGACCGAGTCGGCCGACCGCGTACTGGGTATTCGTGGCGCGAATCGCGCGGACGACCTCAGCCGAAGTGACGCCGAGTGCCGCCATGCGGTCCGGCCGCAGCCAGACGCGCATCGCGTAATCGCGGGCGCCGAAGACGCCGGCGTCGCCGACGCCAGGGAGGCGCTTGAGCTCCTCGACGATGACCGAGGATGCGTAGTTGCTCAGAAAAACGGAATCCCGCGTGGCCTTGGGCGAGAGAATCGACACCGACATGAGCACGTCGTTCGAGCGCTTCTTGGTGATGACGCCGAGGCGACGGACCTCCTCGGGCAGGCGCGGCTCGGCGAGCTTCACGCGGTTGGCCACGAGGATGGTGGCCATATCGGGGTCGACACCGTTCTCAAACGTGACGGTGATGCTGAGTGCGCCGCTCGACGAGGCGTTGGAGGAATAATATAACAGTCCTTCGACTCCGTTGATCTGTTCCTCAAGGGGCGCGGCGACGTTATTGACGAGCGCCTCGGGCGAGGCGCCCGGGTAGCTCGCCACGACCGTCACGGTGGGCGGCGCGATCTGCGGATACTGCGACAGCGGCAGGTTCAGAAGCGCGAGGCCCCCGATCAGGAAGATGATGAGCGAGAGGACGGCCGAGAAGATCGGTCGCTTGATGAAGAAGTCCCAGCCCATTTACTTCTTGGCTGGAGCGACGACGACCGGGGCGCCCGGGCGTAGCTTATGGAGCTGATTTAGGATGACGCGGTCCCCAGGACGGAGACCAGCAAGGATGACAATGTCTGCGCCCTGAGCCTCGCCCAGGGTGACCGGACGGGCCTCGGCGCGATCACCTGCGCCGACGACGAAGACGGAACGTCCGGACGGAGCTTGGACGAGCGCGAGCTGCGGCACGAGGGTGGCGTCCTTGGCCTTACCCCCAGTGACGCGGACTCGGACGAACTGGCCGGCAATTAAGCCACCGTCAGCATTGGCGAAACGGGCGCGGAGCTGCACCGTCCCGAGACGGGTATCCACCTGGGGTGAGGCGAAGTCGATCTTGCCGCGGACCGGATAGGCGGAGCCGTTAGGCAGCAGGAGCGTGACCTCGGCGCCTTGGGCGGACTTGGCCCCGGCGGCGAAAAGGCGACGGAAATCATCCTCGGAAAGGCCGAAGCGCGCCCAGACCTCGTCTGCACTCACAATGGTTGTAAGGAGGCCATCAGGCCCGGTTGGAGTGACCAAAGTGCCTTCGGTGCGGAGGCGACGACCGGCGATGCCGGCGACAGGCGACCGAACTTCGCAGTAATCCAGGTCGAGCTGAGCAAGGCTGGCCTTCGCGGCGGCGGCGTCGCGCGCACCCTTCGCGGCCGCGGCCACGGCCTGCGCATCATCGGCTTCCTTACGACTAGCGGCCTTCTGGCGGAGAAGCTCGCCCTGACGGAGGGCTTCGTCGGTCGCCTGCTGCGCCCGCGCGGTTTCCTGCGCGAGTTGTGCCACGGCCAACGCATGGGCGGCGACATAGGTCGCCGGATCGATGCGGAAAAGAAGGTCGCCGGCCTTCACCTGAGCGCCTTCGGCGTAATTGACCGTCTGCAGGATACCCGTCACGCGCGCGCGGACTTCCACCTCGCGCACACCTTCGGTCTGTGCCGGCGCAATCGCCGTCTGGGCGATGTCCACCAAAGTCACCGTAAGAACCGCCACCGGCAACGGCCCGGAAGGCGGCAGGGTCGACTCCGGGCGACAGCCGAACAGGCCGAGCAACACGACCGCACAGAGAAGACCCTCGACAGGGCGAAATTTACATACAGACATGTATGTAAATCTATTTGCCCGACCATGGCTCGCAAGACCAAAGCAGAAGCCGCCCTGACACGTCACCGAATCGTCGAAAGCGCCCGGCAGGTCTTCAGCCGCGACGGGGTCACGAACACCTCGCTGGATCACGTGGCGAAAGAAGCCGGCGTCACCCGCGGGGCGGTCTATTGGCACTTCCGCAACAAGGCCGATCTCTTTATGGCGGTGCGACAACAGACGGGGACGCTCCTGCGGTTCGACGACTTCAAGACGGGGGATGCCCTGCGTCGTCTCGAAACAGGCCTCCATGAGGCGCTCCGACGCCTGGCCGAGGATAAACAGGCCCAAGAGACTTACGAGGTCATGCTCTGGAAATGCGAATACGTCGGCGATTTTGCCAGCGTGCGCAAAGACCTGATGTCCGCTGGCACGCTCTTTCTCACCGAAGCGACCGAACTCTATGAGGAGGCGGCGCGGGAGAAATTGATCGCCCCCGAACTCGACCCGCGGCTCGCCGCCCGCGAGACTTTCTGCTTCTACGCCGGCATGCTCAAGCTCTGGCTGGCCGATGAAAGCGGCCAGGCGGTCCGCGAAGATATCCTAAAGATCATCACCCAGCATATCGACAGCCGCCGGCTCCGCCGACCCGCCCGCCAGAAGGCGGTTTGACTGCCTTCGCCGCCGCCCATATTAAAGCACTGTGAAGGTTCTCCCCACCCTACTTTGCATAGTCCTGCTCGGGATAGCCCCGGTGCGGGCCGCCGACCCAGATGCGCCCCAGTCGTTACCGATTATCTACGATCAGCCAGGCGAAAAATACATCCTCCGTATCGATAATCGTCGCTACCAGCTCTCCTACGTGACGAAGGAAGGCGTGGTCGTCCTGATGTCGGCCGCCAACTACCCTCGCACGAAACTGCGCTTCGACGAATACAAGCGCTCGCTCGAAGACAAGGCGAAGGCCGAGACGCTCGTCAACCGCGCGCAGTCCAACGTCACCCGCGAGTCGGACCGCGTCACCCGCCTCCGCCGCAGCCTCGAATCCCTCCGCTCCCAGCTCGCCCTGCTCCGCTCCCAGCCGACCATCGACGTCCGCGAACTACAGTTCCTTCAGGAACAAATCCGCATCACCTCGGCCTCGCTCGCTTCCGCCGAGGACATGGAAGCGAAAGCCCAGTCGAATCTCGAGAAGACCAAGTCCTCCACGGAGTCGGCGTTCCAGCGTGCCGACAAGGCCCGCGAGGACTACGTCGCCGCCCTTGACGCATACGAGAAGCCGCTCGCCGCGATTCGCACGATCGCCCTGACGCACGGCACCGCCCTCTGATTTCAACCATGAAGACCACCGCCCTCCTCTTCGCCTTGCTCTACATCGGCTCCACGGGCTTCGCTCAGGAGACCAAGCCCGTCGCGAAAGCCCCGGCCGCTAAGGCCGCGCCGAAATCCGTCGACCGTTACGCCGTGCGCCCCGACGAAAAGATCGCTTGGCACGACGTCCGTGAGACCGACCTCGAAGGCCGCGCCTTCCCCGACGCGGAGCGCAAGAGCTACTTCGACCGCCTGCCGGCCGAGGCCGACGGCAAGGTCACGCCCGCGGTCTGGGGTCTAAGCCGCGACAGCGCGGGCCAGATGTTCCGCTTCCGCACCGACGCCACGACAATCTACGCTCACTACAAGGTCACCAAGCCGAAGCTCGAGCAGCCGCACATGCCCGCCACCGGCGTCAGCGGCCTCGACCTGTACGCCCGCGACCAAGACGGTAAGTGGCGCTGGGTCCAGGTCGTCCGCCCTACCACACAAGAGATGAAAGTCCGTATCGCCGAAGGGCTCGACGCCGGTGAACGCGAATACGCGATCTACCTGCCGCTCTACAATGGCGTCGAATTCCTCAATGTCGGCGTGCCCGAAGGCAAGAAGTTCGTCGGCCTCAAACCGCGTGCGAAGCCCGTCGTGTTCTACGGCACCTCGATTACGCACGGTGCCTGCGCCAGCCGCCCGGGCATGGTGCATACGGCCATCCTCGGCCGCCGCTTCGATGTGCCGGTCGTGAACCTCGGCTTCTCCGGCAACGGCCGCATGGACCAGGCCGTCGGCGACTACCTCACCCGCATCGACGCCGCCGCCTACGTGATCGATTGTCTCCCGAACATGAACGCGGCGGCCGTCACCGAGAAATGCGGACCGCTCGTGAAGCAGCTCCGCGCCGCCCGCCCGGACACCCCGATCATCCTCGTCGAGGACCGCCGTAACACCGATGCCTGGCTCAAGGCCTCGCTTCGTAAGCACCACGACGACAACCACGCCGCCCTCAAGGCCGCCTACGACCAGCTCGTGAAGGAAGGTGTCAAAGGCCTGTCCTACGTGCCCGGCAACCATCTCTACGGCGACGACGCCGACGGCGCCACGGACGGTTCGCACGCGAGCGACCTGGGTTTCTTCCGCCAGGCCGATATCTTCGAGCCCTTCCTCAAGGCCGCCCTCGGCCGCTGATTTTTCGCCCGCCCCGCTGGCGAACGGGAACAATCCTTTCACCCTAAGCGACGATGACCCGCAGCTTCCGCTACTACGACCTCATCCTCGGCGCGTTCGTCGCGGTACTTCTCTGCTCGAACCTCATCGGCCCAGCGAAGGTCGTGCAACTCGACCTACCCTTCTTCGGTAAGACCGACTTCGGCGCGGGCAACCTATTCTTCCCGCTTTCGTATATCTTCGGCGACATCCTCACGGAAGTCTACGGCTACGCCCTCGCGCGACGCGTTATCTGGGCAGGCTTCGGCGCGATGCTTTTCGCGACAGTGATGACCTGGGTCGTGCTCGCGATGCCGGCCAGCCCGAACGAGCCGTTCAGCGCTCAGCTGCAGCCCGCACTCGTGACCTGCTTCGGCGGCGGTTGGCGTATCGCCCTCGGCTCGATCATCGCATTCTGCGTCGGCGACTTCCTCAACTCCTACGTGCTCGCGAAGATGAAGGTGCGCATGGGCGGCAAACACCCGTGGGCCCGCTTCATCGGCTCCACCTTCGTCGGCCAGGGCGTCGACAGCCTGATCTTCTACCCGCTCGCCTTCATCGGCATCTGGAGCCCGCAGACACTCCTGGCCGTGATGTTCGCCAACTGGGTCTTCAAGGTGCTCGTCGAAGTGATCATGACGCCCGTGACGACCATCGTCTGCGCCAAGCTGAAGGAGGCCGAAGGCGTCGACGCGTTCGATACCGACACCGATTTCACGCCCTTCAGCCTCAAACGCTGACCGACGGCACCCCGTTTCACAGGCCTTTAATGGCCTCCAATCGACCTTTTGTCCTATTTTCGGGGTTTTTCGACGAATCCGTTGACAACACCTTAGGGGATGAGCACAACACGCTCAGTCAATTTCACTCAGGTAAGAGCCTCCCTTATAAAGGACGCATCAGTCGCGAGGGCGACTAACGGAATCAGAATTCAAACTCTCCGTACCCGACCCCAGAGTCCCGTAGCTAGGACTCTGGACTTATTTGTCCAGGAAACGGAAAAACAGGCCGCAC
>CAIVYX010000243.1 GCA_903910245.1 uncultured Opitutia bacterium
CGCCGGCAAACCGCGCCGCCTCAGCTTCACCGAACAAGGCTTCGACTTGCCAGATCGCCCCGAAGGACTCGCCGAACAGGCCGCGGCCTACGCCTATGCGTGGGAAAAAGTATTGCGACTCAGCGATGCCGTCGACGCCTTCCACTATCATCGTCACGTCGACCACTCCCTTGAAAACGGCCTGCGCTTCGGACTCTGGAGCAATAAGCCCGGCACGATCTCGGAGCCCGACCAGAAGCGCCCAATCTGGTTCCTTTTCAAGTCCGCCGGCACTGCCGAATGGAAAGCCGCCGCCGAACCTTACCTGAAGACCTGCGGCCTGAAGAGCTGGGATGAGCTAGCGCCAAAGAAGGATAAATGATGAAGGGTTACCTTGAGACGGTAAGCAGCCCTCTGGCTCTATTATCATTCATCGTCCATCATTCATCAGTTCTCTGCCCTCCGTCAACTGTCATCCACTCTTGCCCCAAGGCCCCCTTCCTCCCCATAACCCCGAAATGCACGGCTTCGTCATCGGACTCGACCTAGGTACCTCAGGTGTCCGCGCCGTCGCCGTCGACGCCTCTGGGAAGATCCTCGCCCTAGGCTCGGCGACGCTACCGGCAACCAAGGCCACGGGAGCCCGCCGCGAGCAATCCCCTGAAGATTGGTGGAACGGCTGCCGAACGGCCCTCGACGAACTCAGCCAGAAGCTCGACCTCTCCGCTGCCCGTGCCATCGCGGTCGACGCGACCTCCGGCACGATCTTGCCCGTCGATAATCACAACCGCCCGCTCGCCGCGGCCCGCATGTATGATGACGCCGACACGGGCGATCTCGCCGCGAAGATCAAGTCGCTCGCCCCACGTGAAAGCGCCGCCCATGGTGCCACTTCTCCTGCCGCCCGCGCACTGGAATGGGTAAAGCTGCCCCGCCTCCACTGCATCATCCACCAAGCCGACTGGATCAACGGCTGCCTCGGCGCCACGAACTGGCAGACCGACGAGAATAACGCGCTGAAGACGGGTTACGATCCCATCAGTCGCAACTGGCCGGACTGGCTCCGCGGATTTGGACTCTCTCCCGGCCTCCTCCCCGAAGTCGTCCCAGTCGGCACACCGATCGGACACGTCTCCGCGCAGGCAGCCATCGCGCTCGGCATCCCCGAAGGTATCACCATCGCAGCGGGCACGACCGATGGTTGTGCGGCCTTCCTCGCCAGCGGTGCGACCGAACCCGGGGAAGCCTCCACGGCGCTCGGCTCGACCATCGTGCTCAAGCTCCTGAGCGACCGCCCCATCTTCGCACCCGAACTCGGCATCTACAGCCACCGACTCGGCGACACCTGGCTCGCTGGTGGCGCCTCCAACTGCGGCGGCAAGACGTTACTCCAGTTCTTCACGGCCGAACAACTCGCCGCCCTCGAACCTTCGCTCAATCCGGCAAAGCTGACGGGCACCGATTACTACCCCCTACCCTCCGTCGGCGAACGCTTCCCGATCGCCGATGCGAAACTCGCGCCGAGGCTCACGCCGCGTCCGCCCTCCGACGCCGAATTCCTGCAAGGTATCTATGAAGCGTTCGCCCGCGTCGAGCAGACGGGCTTCGCGAAGCTCTGCGAACTCGGTTGCCCAACCTTACGTAACGTCCGCCACGCTGGGGGTGGCTCTCGCAGCGCGACTTGGATGACCCTGCGCGCCAACGCGCTCGGCGTGCCGCAGATTCCGGCGTGGAGCGAAGAGGCCGCCGCCGGCGCCGCTCGCCTAGCCTGGCGTTCCCTCGGCCACGAGGTCGCCTTCGCATGAGCACGCTTTCGCCCATCGCCGGTCTTTCCGAAATCGCCGGCCAATACGGCGCCCTGCTCGTCGACCAGTTCGGCACACTGCATGATGGCACCGTTGCTTACCCTCACGCCACGGAAGCGTTGCGCCGCTTCCGTGAAAGCGGCGGCAAGGTCGCCGTGCTCTCCAACTCTGCCAAGACCGGCGCCGACAATATCGTTCGCCTCGCGAAATTTGGATTCGGTCCGGAACACTTCGATGCGGTGGTCACGTCCGGCGACGCTGCCCAAGCGGCGATCCGCTCTGGCGCCCTCGGTGCTGGCTTCGGCCCGGGCGCAAAAGTCCATATCTCCGGCAAGCCCGACGATGACTACGGCTTCGGCAACCTTGGTTTCACCCTCTCGTGGCCCGATGAAGCCGAAGGCATCATCCTCGCCGCCTGTCAGGAACCCGACCGCAACTGGCGCGAGCAGATCCGCGACCTCTCCCCGGCAGCCAAACGTGGCGTCACGATTGCCGTCTGCAACCCCGACCTCGAGATGCTTACGCCCAAAGGCATTCGCCCCTCAGCTGGTGCGATCGCCGTTGAGCTCGAGCGCAAGGGCGCCGTGCTTCGCTATTTTGGCAAACCGCACGCTGATATCTATCGCACCGCGCTGGCCGCACTCGGCAATCCGCCCCCGATGACGGTGCTGGCAATCGGCGACAGCCCTGAACACGACATCGCCGGTGCCAATGGCGCCGGCCTCGACAGCGTGCTACTGCGCACGGGTATCCTTAGCGACAAGGACGACGCATCCTTGCAGGCGCGTCTGCCGAAAGGCGCCCGCCGCGTCTTCTGCCTCTCCGAACTCCGTTGGTAAACCTCAGGCCCCGCGCTGAGCGGTATTACCCCGACCCTTGGGCTTGCCGTTAATACAATGCAGGCACGTCTGCTCATAGACGTAGTCGGAACGCTGCTGATCCTCGATGGTCAACGGCATCTGACAGTTGAAACAGATGATCGAACCGGTCTCGCGGAGGTCAGGCCCGACGCCCACGCGTTCGTCAAAGACGAAGCACTCGCCATCGTAATGCGCGCCGCCGACCTCTTCAAAATACTTTAGAATACCGCCGTCGAGTTGGAGCACATCGGTATACCCCTGCATGGCCATGAACGGGCCAGCTTTCTCGCAGCGGATACCGCCGGTACAGAACATCACGACGGGCTGCGACTTGAGTTCAGCGGGAAGCTTCTCCACCGCGGCGGGGAAATCCCGAAAATTCCAGATCTGCGGCACGATCGCCCCTTTAAAAGTGCCCATGCGGATCTCGTATTCATTACGCGTGTCGAGCAACGTCACCGGCCGGCCTTCGTCGAGCCACTGTTTGAGCTGTTTCGCTGAGATTTTGGGGGACGGACGGCGGGCGGGGTCGACGCCATCGACGCCGAAAGCGATGATCTCCTTCTTAATCTTCACGAGCATGCGCTTGAACGGCTGATCCGAACTCGGGCTCTCCTTGGGAGTAATGCCCGCGAGACCTGGCACGGCCCGGATGACGTCTAAGATGGCCGCCAACTGCGCACGAGTGCCCGCGAGGAAGAAATTGATGCCTTCGGGGGCCAGCAGGATGGTGCCCTTTAGCCCTTGGTCCATCGCGACCTCCTGCAGGCTCGTGCGCAATTCTTCCAGCCCGTCCAACGGAGCGAACTTATAGCAGGAGAGATTGACGACCTCGGCGGACATTGCGGAGCAAGACGGCTAACGACACCAAGAAGGTATGACAATGAATCTTTGCCTTTTGGCCTGCGAGGCCTAGGCCTTGGTCATCTTGGATTCGGGACTCACCATCACGCCCATCGGCTTCATTCGCTCAGGGAAGCCGTTGAAATTCGATGCCCGTCATCAGCCCGACGAGAAGCAGGCCGAGACCAACGTCCTGGAGATGCTGCCCGGCGATAAATACCAAAAGGCGCTCAAGGACCTCGAAGGCTTCGACCGCATCTGGCTCATCTGGTGGTTCCATCGCAATACCGACTGGCGCCCCGAAGTGCTCCCACCGCGCGGCCCCTCGAAAAGGCGCGGCGTCTTCGCCACGCGCTCCCCCCATCGACCCAATCCGATCGGCATCACGCCGGTACAGCTCATCGAGATCAAGAAAGGGAAACTGATCCTCGGCCCATGCGACCTCGTCGACGGTACGCCGGTCTTCGACATCAAGCCTTACATCCCCTCTTACGATTCCTTCCCCGACGCCAAAGCGGGCTGGATTGACGAAGTGGACGCCGCCCTCGACGCCCCGCCAGCGTTCACAGTGACCTTCTCTTCCCAGGCCGCCGAACACATGGCCTGGCTGAAGCAGGATTGGTCCGTGGACTTCGAAGCCCGCATGCTTGAGATTCTCAGCCGCGACCCAAGCCCGCACCGGACCCGCCGTATCCGCAGCCGTCATGGCGACCTTTTCGACATCGGTTGCGGGGCCTGGTTTGCGGTCTTCGAAGTCAACGAATCGACCGTTCACGTGCTCCACCTCAAGCCCGCCTTCCCCCTCAAGTTCCTGGCGGACCCGGCCCGCCCGGTGATTCCA
>CAIVYX010000244.1 GCA_903910245.1 uncultured Opitutia bacterium
CGCAGTGCCGACCCTACCCACGACAATGGCTGATCGATCACCCTCTCCGCTCAGGCTTTCTTCGCTTTCCAGAACCGCGGGCGGCCGCTCATGTCGGGCAGGCCGGCGGACTCGGCGTAACCGAGCTGGGCGGATAACTCCGCCAAGGCGGCATGCTGATCGATACCGGTCTCGCAGAGCACCCAACCGCCGGCGCGGAGGAACTTCGGGGCATCAGTCAGGATGCGGCGCAAGTCGGCGAGGCCTTCCTCGGGCGCGATGAGCGCAGACTTCGGATCAAACTCACGGACTTCCGGATCGGCTTCGGCCACTTCGGCTTCGGTGAGATACGGAGGATTTGAGACGATCAGGTCGTAAGCGTCGGTCACGGCGGCGAACCAGTCGGACTCCGCGAAATTAACGCGCTCCGTCAGATTACACTGCGTAGCGTTCTCGCGAGCTAGCGCGAGGGCGGCGGTCGAACGATCGACCGCATCGACCTTCCAAAGCGGGCGTTCGGAAGCGAGGGCTAGTGCGATGGCGCCGGAGCCCGTACCGAGGTCGAGCACACGAATGGCCTGATCTTCTGGGAACAGAGCCAGGAGCAGGTCGATGAGTTCTTCGGTCTCTGGACGCGGGATCAGTGCGCGCTTATCGGACTTCAGGACCAGGTCGCGGAACTCCACCTTACCGACGATGTGCTGGAGAGGTTCACGGTTGCCGCGGCGGACCGTGAGGTCGCGCAGGCGCTTCACTTCCTCATCATTGAGCAAGCGTTCGAACTGCAGGTACAGGTCGAGGCGTTTCAGGCCTAGTCCGGCGGCAAACAGATGCTCGGCTTCGACACGCGGCTTTTCCAGGCCTTTGCGGGCGAGGAATTCGGCCGCCTTCTTCAGCGTATCAAGCAGGTTCTGCATCAGCGGGCGGCGGCGCGGGTCAGGCGGTCGTTATAGGCGGCGCCGATACCGGCAGGCGGGGCAAGTTCGGCGTGGATCGTCTCATAGCCGCGTCCGTCGAGCTGGCGGAGCAGGTCGAAGAGATTGCGCGCGGCTTCTTCGGTCGAGCCGCTTTCGGAAAGCAGGAAGACATCGGCGTTGCCGGGCGGCGTCGCGCGGCGGCCGATGAAGAGCACCGCCGAGCGGAGATTGGCGATGACCGGTAGCGTGCCGTGCGGAAAGAGCGCGACGCGGGTGGACGGACTATAATGGCGCTCCAGCATGCCCGGAGCGTCCTGAGCGACCTGCTGGCTCGCGGCGCGCGTGACCACTTCGATGTCGCCGAGCAGTTCGCGCAGGGTCTCCAGCGGAATCGGTCCTGGACGCAGCAAGCGGGCGCGACCGGGAACGGACAGGTCGAGGATGGTGGATTCCACGCCATGGGCGCAGGCACCGCCGTCGACGATCCACGGGCAGCGTTCGCCGAGGGAATCGCGCACGTGTGCGGCTTTGGTCGGACTCACGTAGCCGAACGGGTTGGCGCTCGGCGCGGCGAGCGGGCGGCCCGAGAGACGGAGCACCTCGCGAAAGAGCGGATGGGCTGGGATACGCACGGCGACCGTGTCCTTCCCTGCCGTGACGAGATCAGGGACGACCGACTTACGGCGCAGCACCACGGTCAAGGGGCCCGGCCAGAGATGCGCGAGCTGCGCGAGACGCGGATCCGGTTCGGCGACTTCGGCGAGGGCGGCCTGATCGAGCACGTGGACGATGAGCGGATCCAGGAGCGGGCGGCCCTTGATCGCGAAGACCTGGGCGAGCGCCGCGGGATTGGTCGCATCGGCCGCGAGACCATAGACCGTCTCGGTCGGCAGGGCCACGCAGGCGCCCTGACGCAGGAGCTCGGCCGCGCGAGCGAGGTCGGCGGGAGCGGCGGTCAGGAAACTGGAGGCGGACGGAGACAAGGGAGAC
>CAIVYX010000245.1 GCA_903910245.1 uncultured Opitutia bacterium
AGGTGCCCGTGCCACCGCCGCGAGTGCTCGGCTGATCACCGTTGCGGGCTGCGGTCAGTCGGCTCGCGCGTGGCATCCAAACCTATTCCAAAGTCGCACCCACCCGGTGCGCATCGTCGATTGCGCGGACCGCCACACCTGCGTCTAGACACCAGCAAAACACTCATCATGAAGATTCCCTTTCTCTCCGAGCGCCCCGCGCGGTTCGCTCTGCTCTCCTTTCTCGCTCTCGGTGCTTACACCGAAGTCCAGGCCTGCCCCTGCGGCTGCGTGAAGGTCTGCGTCGACAATCTCGCCGATCGTGCTCCTCTCCGTCCGGGGGCTTATTCGGTCGATTTCCGTTACGACACCATTGATCAAGACGAACGTAACAGCGGGGCGCATGCACACTTCCTCGCTTACCATAAGATCCTTACGGGTACGATCGAGACCCAGCTCGCGGGTCAGACTTGGTCCATCGCCGTGCCGCGTATCAACCGGATCGTGCGTTCGAATATCGCGCCGACCCTGCTGAATCCTAATCCGGTCAACACCCGTCAGGAAGTCGTCGGTCTGGGCGATGTCTCGGTCAGCACGCGTTTCGCCTGGTCGGACTACACCGTCATCGCCGGCGTCAAGCTGCCGACGGGTACGGACGACCTGACTTTGAACGTTTCACGCCGCTACCTGCAGCCCGGAACTGGATCAACAGATCTCATCCTCGGCTTACGCCGCGATTACTCTGCTACCGCCGATCGGCCGCAGTGCTTCTGGCAGCTGGGCGCTCAGGGCGCTGTCGCCTCCGACGCGAACTTCCGCCCTGGCACAACCCTGTCGGCTACAGCGGGTGTCCGCTATGAGCTGGCCTCACCGCTGGCGTTTTCCCTGCAGGCGACCGCACTCCGTCAGTTCCGCGATAAGAACACCATGGCTGCGGCTGGCTTTACCGCGTACGCCGAGGATCTCGAGACCGCTGCGTTTTCGACGCACCTCGCGGCGGGACTGACCTACAAGTTGGCGGCGAACACCAGCGCTTACCTGTACTACAGCCGTCCACTGAAGAACAATAACCTGGCGGATAAGGCCAATGGGACCGAGGTGAACGTCGTCCACTCGACCGACATCTGGTCCTTTGGCCTGACGCACACGTTCTAAGCGCATCCGCCGTATCGCCTCTCGAGGCCTGCCGCATGAGGATGCGACAGGCCTCTTTTTTATCCGATTTACGCAAAGGAGGGGCCTCATCTTCCTTGCGAGCCGGGCTTCCGCCCCTCTATCTGCTGGCTGTCCCATGTTTACCTGCAGCAAGACCTACCGCGATATCCCGTTCGCCCACCGGCAGCACCGGCACGACGGGCATTGTTCGTTTCTGCACGGCCATAACTGGGGCATTGAGATTGAGTTTGGCTGCGAGAAACTCGACGAGCGCGGTTTCGTCGTGGATTTCGGCGGCCTCGGTTTCCTGAAGACCTGGATCGCGGACCACCTCGATCATGCGTGTCTCTTTGCCAAGGAAGACCCGATCCGCGAGAAACTCCTCCAGGATTACCCCAAGCTTTTCCGTCCG
Source organism: uncultured Opitutia bacterium (assembly GCA_903910245.1). GTDB lineage: Bacteria > Verrucomicrobiota > Verrucomicrobiia > Opitutales > UBA953 > UBA953. The sequence goes on from CAIVYX010000245.1 coordinate 1,547, forward strand.
CTCGTCATCGACTCCGTCTCCACCGAAGGTATCGCGCAGTTCCTCTTCGAGACTTTTGATCCGATGGTCCGCAAGGAGACCGGCGGTCGCGCCTGGGTCCGGCAGATCATCCTGCACGAGGACACCAAGAACAAGGCGAGCTACC
>CAIVYX010000246.1 GCA_903910245.1 uncultured Opitutia bacterium
CCAAAGCCAGGCGGCGTGTAGATGGATCAGCGTGATGACCTTGAGGATCAGCAGGGGCGACTTCACGGTCAGCCAGAGCAAGCGAAGGTCCGTCAGCGGTACCTGCTTGCCGGTCCAGGCGCTGGTCAGGGACTTAGCGCCGTCTTCATAGTGGTCGACGGTGACCGCCAGCCGGGCGCCGGGCAGACGGAGGGTGAATTCGAATTCGGTATCGAGCTTCGAGAAGGGCGAGACGTAGAAGCGCTTGGGGGTGCGGAGCTGCAGGAACGCATCGCCATCATGGTCCTGCTTCAGGCACGCCTTGCCCAAGAACCATGCCTTGCGCTCGCCGAAGGTATTATGGACCTCGGCGACGCCGCAGGTGAGTTCGCCATCCACGGTCGCCATCATGAACACGGCGGGGTTGTAGGATTTGCCGAACGCGCGAGGCATCGCGACGAGCGTGATCTGCGCGTGAATCGGCAGCGGTTCGCCTTGGGCCGCCACGAAGGCTCGGAAGCGCCCGTCCAGCGTATCACCCAGCTGGCCGAAATCCTGTGCCACGCCTTCTGGCTGAAAGATCTCGGCGGCGGGCAGGAAATCCCGGTCGCGGAAACAGTACGGGGAAAAGTGTCGCCCCAACATGAACCGACCTCCGCGCACCGTCTCCAAGGCCGCGGCATCGATGGCTAGGGCAAAGGCCGCATGCGTGAAGTCATGACGCTTCGGCCGGAGCCGGGCGTGCATCACTTCCGCATCGTACAGTCGGGGCATCTGTCGGCAGGGTGAAAGGTTCGGGGGCAGGCGCAAGCGTCCCCTCGCCGAAACCTTGCTAAACCGCCCGCCCCGGGCATAACGATGCCCGTGTCTCAAGATGCCACTGGAGCTGGTCTGATCGCCCTCCTCGCCTCCGGCGGGTGCTTGCTCCTTGCCTTGAACGCCGGCCGCAAGCGGCGCCTGCTCGACGACACGCCGGTCTCGAAAGCCCTAGGGGTGTTTGTCGGCGAGGTCGAGGTGGAGGGCGTCTGCGTCCGCCGCGATCCGTTCATCAGCTACCTAGCGGAGAAGCCCTGCGTACTCTACAGTTGGTCGGTGGACGAGCATTGGCGTCGCGCCCGGCAGGAAACCTATACGGACGACAAGGGCCGCACCCGCACGCGGACGGTAATCGACACGGGGAGCGATACGGTCGCCTCTGGTGGTGAGACGGGCGGCTTCTACATCCAGGATGATACCGGTTATGTCTGGGTCAACCCTGAGGGCGCCGATCTGGATACCCTGACGATGTTTGACCGCGACGTTGATCGTGACGACCCGCTTTACTACGACAAAGGCCCCGACGATGCCGTCGAAGGCTCGACGGGCGAACGCAGCTTCACCGAGTCCGGTTTGGTCATCGGCACGCCACTGTTTGTCCGCGGTCGCGCCAGCGAACGCCCCGATATCGTCGCTGCCCAGATCAAGCACGAGGATAAGGCGGACATGTTCATCATCACGACGCGCAAGGCGGCGGATATCAGTGAAGGTAAAGCCACCGCTTTCGTGCTGTGGCATATTGTCGGAGCCGCCTGCGCCGTTGGGTTCGGCGCTGTGCTTACGGCTGGGGCCCGTCCCGATGTCGCGCCGGTCGGCCTACTTATTGGCCTCGGCCTCTACCTGATTGCGGCCAGCGCTGGCTGGGTCTGGATGGTCTTCAATAGCATTACCGGCTTGCGCAATCGCGTCCGGCAGGCGTCTTCATTGATTGATATCCAGCTGAAGCGTCGGGCCGACCTGATCCCTCCGCTGGTCGCCTGTGTGCAAGGCTTCCGCGCGCATGAGGCGTCGGTGCAGACGCTGGTCGCTGCGCTCCGTGCGCAGGCGGCCGGGGCCCGGCCTTCCGCCGTCGGGCCGATGCTGGTCGCGGTGATCGAACAGTATCCGGAGCTCAAAGGGCAGCAGGCCTTTGCCGAACTCAGCAAGAATCTCGTCGAGACGGAGGATCGCATCGCGCTGGCCCGGGCCTATCATAATAATATCGCGACGTTCTATAACACCCGTCTGGAGCGCGTGCCGGACCGTTATGTGGCTGATATTGTGAAGATGAATCCGGAGCCTCTTTTCCAGGCCGAAGGCTTTGAGCGCCAGACCCAGAAAATCGCCTTCTGATCAGGCCGCCCAGGCGTCGCGGCCGAGGAGCTGCGAGCAGAGGCGATGGGCCGACCAGAAGCCGTCCTCGTGGAAGCCGTACCGTTGCCACGCGCCGACGAAGTGGGTGCGGGCGCCAGTCCGGGCGTTGAGCACGGGAATCTCGGCCTGAGCCGCGACGGCCTCGAGCGAGAAGAGCGGGTGCTCGGTCGGGATGGTGCGGATGATCTTGGCGGGATCGACCTGCTCGGGGTGATTGATGGTGACGACAAAGTCGCCCTTGTCCGTGAGTCCCTGCAGCGAATTCATCCAGTAGTGCGTGGAGGTCGCGAGCCCGCCGTCCTTGGCCCAGGTGCGATAGTTCCAGGAGGAGCGCGCCTTCGCGGAGCGGGGGAGTGGCGCCATGTCGGTGTGTACGATGGCGATATTCTGGTTGTAGGTGAAGCAGCCGAGTAGGCGGCGCTCCTCGGTGTCGGCGTCGGTCAGCAGCTTAAGCGTGGTATCCGCGTGCGCGGCCATGATCACGCGACCAAAGCGTTCTTCGCCCTTGGCCGTCGTCACGATGACCTGGTCGCCATCGCGCCGGACGGCGATGACGCCTTGGCCGAAACGGAAGTCGGCCGGGTAAGCCTTGAGCACTGCTTCGACGTAAGTACGCGAGCCGCCTTCGAGCGTCAGCCACTGGTGCTGGGTGTCCAGTCCGAGGAAGCCATGATTATGGAAGAAGCGCATCAGTGCTGCGGCGGGGAACCCCAGCATTTTATCTGCCGGCGTGGACCAGACTGCGGCCGACATGGGAATCAGGTAAAGATTGAGGAAGTCCTGGCCGAAGCCCTTGCGGGCGCACCAATCGCGGAGCGAGGTCGTCTCGGCCTCGGTGGATCGCCACTCG
>CAIVYX010000247.1 GCA_903910245.1 uncultured Opitutia bacterium
GGCCGGATCTTGATTGGCCTGGTGGACTTGCTGAGCCTTGAAGATCAGCGTGTTGAGCGGCAGGTCGTAGAGCGCTCGGGCTTCGGTGAGGTTGGGCATTGGTTTAGAGTATGGAGTTTAGAGTATCGAGTATCGGGGAAAGGTAGGGGCAGCACCGCGTGCTGCCCTAGTCTGCTTTGAGGTTCGGCAGAACCTCGTCCATGGCGAGACGGACGGCGCGGACGAGGTGCTTCAGTTCGTCGGCTTGGATGGAGATCGGCGGGACGAAGAGGATCGAGTCGCCGAGCGGACGGATGACCAGGCCGTGACGACGCGCGGCCAGGGCGACGCGATAACCGGCACGGGTGTCGGTCGGCCAGCGATCGGCGGAGGCGGGCTTGAATTCAACGGAACCCGTGAGGCCAAGCTGACGGAAGGTGCGCACGTGGGCCTGACCGGCAAAGGCGGCTTCCATCTCACGACCGAGGAGCGCGGCGCGCTCGGCGACCTGACCCGAGGCTAGCATGGGCTTGAGTTTACGCAGTGACTCTCGGGCGACCGCACAGCCGAGCGGATTGCCCGAGAAAGTATGGCCGTGGAAGAACGTCTTCCCTTCCGAGAACGCACCGAGGAACGCCTCGTAGATCTTTTCCGACGTCAGCGTGGCAGCCAGCGGCAGGTAGCCCGCGGCGAGGCCTTTCGCCAGGCAGAGGAGATCCGGGACAACGCCTTCGGTCTCGGCGGCGGTGAGAGTGCCCACGCGACCGAAGCCCGTGAAGACTTCGTCGAGGATGAGGTGAACGCCGTGTTGGCGACAGAGAGCAGCGACAGCTTTGACGAAGCCCGCCGGCTGCTGGACCATACCGGCGGCGCCTTGCACGCGGGGTTCGAGAATCAGGCACGCCGTCGTAGCGGCATCGCGCTCAAGGAGCGCCTTCAGCGCGGCCAGCGAGGCAGAAGCGTCGGAGTGGCTGACCTTGCCGGCGCATTCGGAATGGACCGGCGCCGGGAAAGTCTGGGCGGCGAAGAGCCAGGGATTGAAGCGACGGTGGAACTCGGAGCGTTCGCCGACCGCCATCGTACCGAAGGTGTCGCCATGGTAGGCGCCTTCCATCGAGATGACCCCGCGCTTGGCTTCCTGGCCGACGAGTTGCCAATACTGAAACGAAAGCTTCAGGGCGACTTCCACGGCGTTGCTGCCGTTGTCGGTATAGAAGCAGCGCGGCAGGGCGCCGTTCGTCAGCCCCGCGAGGTCTTCGGCCAGTTCGGTCGCGATCGGGTGGTTCAGTCCGAGGAGCGTCACGTGGGCGATCTTTTCAGACTGCTCGCGGAGGGCGCGGTTTAGGTCGGGGTCATTGTGACCGTGGACGTTTGTCCAGACCGAGGCGTTACCGTCGAGATAGCGCTGCCCTTCCCCGTCGATTAGCCAGCACCCTTCGCCGCGAACCAAGTGCAGGCGAGGGTTGTCCTGATATTCCCGCATCTGGGTAAACGGATGCCACCCGAAGCGCCGGTCGGCGGCATCGAGGGCGTCCTGGGCGGACGAAGCGGCTGCGGTGGCAGTCGGCATACCCCTTATCTAGGGCCCCCCGGGGCCATTGTTAAGCCCGAAGTAAGGGTAGGTTTACAATGGACCAGACCCTTGGTGTAAGCGGTTGGCGGCTGGCGGTTGAGATATTGCCTCGGGGTAGGGTCAGCACTGCGTGCTGACCTAGTTGTCTCGGGGTGGTGCCGGAACCCGAAGCCGATGGCCGATGGCTGAAAAGCCGACGCCCGCATGGCGGATGCCCCGATGGCCGTCACCCGTCACCTGGAGTGAGCGCCTAGGTCAGCACGCAGTGCTGACCCCTACCTCAATACAGCTATGTCGTGACGCGGTCCCAACCCTACCTGGTGACACACAAAAAAGGCGCCGGGGGACGGCGCCTGATTCGTCGATGAGCCGTCGGCTTATTCGAAGTCGTAGATCTTAACGGAATCCCAGTAGGCCTTGCAGTCGTTGATGAAGGCCTGGTGGATCGGGTCGATCTGGTAGGCGTCATGGTCGGCGTGGTTCTTGAAGACGAAGAACTCGGCGAA
>CAIVYX010000248.1 GCA_903910245.1 uncultured Opitutia bacterium
CCCCAAAACCCCAAAACCCCTCAAAACTGAAAATGAGAATTGAATAAATTAATAAAGATATATAGTCGATCATTTTTTAGTATATGGAGAATTGTATTTATTGTAAGGCTAGTTTTTATTGGTCATATTACTAGTATTCCCTCCGACAGGCACATACATACTCATGCCTCCATTCAAAGAAGTATTGTTTATAAATGTATTTTCTCCCCCTATTCCAGCTGCAACCGCACCTCCAATGTTCACAACACCTGGTTTTCTTATTGTTGACATTCCTCCAATTATTGGATTTTAAACGGCAGCAACAGAATCAATTTTTTTTTGAGAATTAAATGATTAATTAGAATTATTTCGTTTTAGCTTGAAGGTCATGTCCGTGCGCACCACTTGATCGATCCACGCTTTGAGGCAGGCCGGAATGGAGAAGTTATGCATCGGCGTGGCGATGAGTAATGTATCGCAGGCGAGCAGCTCGGCCGTCAGGGCGTCGGAATGGTGCAGCACGCCTTTCATCGACGGATCATCATGGTCTGCCGGAGCGAAGGCCGCGCCCACCCAAGCGTCGGAGATAAAGGGAGGCGGATGGTGACCGACGTCACGATGGGTGACATGCAATCCAGGGACTTTGAGACGAAGGTTCTGGATGAAGACGGCGGAAAGCTTCCGGGTCACCGAGCGTACCGTGCGAGGAGAGGCGTCGATGTGCAGGACTTTCATCCGCCCAAGGTATCCGCTGGGAACCTGGAGTCAACGGGGTGGTGGATGCCTTGGGGTAGGGCTGAGCATCCCTGCTCGGCCGCGGTCGACCAAGGATGGTCGACCCTACCTCATTCGGCCCTCTCAATTCGTCCCCTTGGCCAAGGTCGCCTTTAACTCCGTCACGAAATGGGCGTAAGCGGGGTCCTTGGCGACGTTGCTCAGTTCCTTGGGGTCTTTCTCGTGATCGTAGAGTTCGATGCCCATTTCAACCTCGTTCCATTCCGTGTAGCGGAACCGTTCGGTGCGGACGGAACGGCCGACCTTGCGGGCGGGCGCGTTCTTCTGTTTGCCGCCGGTGAAGGAGGCGTCGCGGTTGGCAGCGCCGAAATCGACCTGCGTGTAGGCGACGTTGGCCCACGGACGGTTCGGATCTTCGAGGAGGGCGCGGAGGCTCTTGCCTTGGGCGCGCTTGTCGGGCGTCAGGCTACAGAGATCGGCGACAGTGGGGTAGAGGTCGACCAACTCGGTCACGCGCTTGGTGGACTGGCCGTTGGCTTTGCTGTCCGGGTCGCGGATGATGAAGGGCACTCGGGCTGAGTCTTCGTAGAGGGAGCGTTTCTGCCAGAGGCCGTGTTCGCCGAGGTTGTAGCCGTGGTCGCTGATGAAGATGACGAGGGTGTTCTTATCGAGGCCTTGCTTCTTGAGCTCCGCGAGCACGAGGCCGAACTGGGCGTCCATGAAACTCATCGAAGCCAGATAGGCCTGCTTGGCTGTACGCTGCGTGTCCTCGTTCATACCGTAGTTAGCCACTGTGGTGTTGGAAAGGGCCACCTGGGGCTTGGAAGCGCGGTCGGCGGTGGGGTCGGGGACCAGTTCGACCTTATCCTTGGGGTAGGATTCGAAATACTTCTTCGGGGAGACGTAAGGCGTGTGCGGGCGGAAGAAGCCTACGGCCAGAAAGAACGGCTTGGCGCGCTTCTCCTGCAGAAAGGAGATGGCCTGCGCGGCGATCTTGCCATCAGTCTGCTCGGCATCGGTGCCTTCGGCGGCGAGCCAGCTTAGCGTGCCACCGTAGTTGCCAGAACCCACGAGGATTTGTCCCGTCTTGCCCTTGGCCTTGTCGGCCGATGTGCCAGCGCCGACCCCAATCGAGAAGATCTTGTCCTCATCGTCGCAATCGCGGCCGCGGGGATTCCAGACCTGTTCCCATGACTGTGGGTCGTCGAGGCCGTTGGTGCCGATTTCCTTCGGTACGCCGTAGTGGTAGAGCTTGCCAATGCGACCGACGGTGTAGCCGTTGTTCTTGAACATCTGCGGCATCGTCACGATGTCCGGGATCACCTTACGGAATTCCTTGGCGTTGTCGTAGACGCCGGTGGTATCGGGGCGTAGGCCCGTGAGGAAGGAGGTACGGCTCGGGTTGCAGAGCGCGTATTGGCAATACGCGCGATCGAAGCGGACGCCTTCACGCGCGAGCGCGTCGATGTTCGGCGTCAGCGCGGGGCCGCCGTAGGTGCCCATGCGAGTGCCGCAATCATCGGAGACGAGCAGCAGAACATTCTTGCGAGGCTCAGCTGCAAAGGCTGAGAGGCAGGCGAGGAGGGCGAGGGCGGTGGGGAGGCGCATGACGCTATCTAGGGGACAAGTGGGCAAGTGGGCAAGGGGCACCTAGGGCCAGGGCTAGGGCTAGGGAAATGAAAAGGGCTGGGGCTAATTCTAGCCCTAGCCCTGTCCCTGCCCTATCCCTCCGACGCTTCGCGTCGGTTACACTTCCCAATCGTCGCCCTTGCCCTGGAGGACCTTGTCGATGGCCCCGAGTACGAGGTCGACGGCTTCTTCCTGGGAGGTCTTGTCGGTCTTAATATGAACCTCGGGAGATTCCGGGGCTTCGTACGGCGAGGAGATGCCAGTGAACTCGGCGATTTCGCCCCGGCGGGCCTTGGCGTAGAGTCCCTTGACGTCGCGGGATTCGCAGACGGCGAGCGGGGCGTCCACAAAGACCTCGATGAACGTGTGGTTGGCGAGGGCGGCGCGGGCCTTGGCGCGGTCGGCGGCCAGCGGGGCGATGAGGGTGACGAGCGAGATATGGCCCGTGCCGGCGAAGAGGCCGGCGACAGCGGAAGCGCGACGCACGCTTTCGGCGCGGTCGGCGGCCGAGAAGCCCAGGTCGCGGTTCAGTGAGACGCGGAGGTCGTCGCCGTCGACGCGGATGACGTTGCGACCGGCGTCGAAGAGACGACGCTCGACGGCTTCAGCGATGGTCGACTTGCCTGAGCCGGAGAGACCCGTGAACCAGATGACCGCTGGCGGATGCCCGGCGCGGGCGCCGCGCTCGGAGGCGGTGACCTTGCCGGAAGGGGCTTCAGACTTCGAGACCGCGTCGAGGATGATGCCGCCGCCATGGATGCGGCCGCCTTCTTCGAGGGCGAACCGACCCGTGATGGGGCACTCGCTGTGCAGATCGTAAGCGATGTTACGCGTGGCGCGGACGATCACTTCGCAGATTGAGTCGCGGGGGACGCTGGCGGCCTCCTTGGATTCGAGCGTGGAGGCGTCCGTGACCTTGATAATCTTGGCGATGACCGCGTCGACGTTCTGGGTAAGCAGACGCAGGCGGTAGGTCTTGTTCTGAACGAGTGGTTCCTTGCCCAGCCAGAAGATGCGGGCGCGGAATTCGCGGCCGA
>CAIVYX010000249.1 GCA_903910245.1 uncultured Opitutia bacterium
CGCGACGAGGGGTAACAGTCGGGTCATATCATTGCTATGACCCCGCCACCCGACGCCGTCAAACCCTTGCACCATCCCCGATACTCCATACTCAATACTCCATACTCAATGAAGCTCGTCCTCCCCCTCCTCTCCCTCCTCGCCCTCTCGGCCAGCGCCGCCGACTACTTTCCACCCTCCGACGCTCAAGGCGGCTGGCGCACCCCGAAGGACAAGGCCGAAGCCCGCGCTCTCGCCGGCATCGACCTGGATCGCCTCGAACAGGCCTATCACGCGACGGAACGCTCCAACACGGAGAACGGCGGCCTGGTCGTAATCTCCAAAGGCTACCTGGTCCTTGAGAAGTATTTCGGTAAGGCTCACCGCAACGCCAACCCTGACATGGCTTCAACGGGCAAGGCGTTCACGAGCATCGCCTGCGGGGTGATGCTGCAGGAGTTCAAGTCGAAGCTCCCGGAAGGCCTCGACACGAAGGTCTACACACAGGAATTCCTCCCGGAAGCATTTCCTCTCCGTGATCCGCGTGAGGCTGACATCCGCCTAGGCCACCTGCTCTGCATGACCTCCGGACATAACGGCGAAGGCCCGACGCCTTCCGCGGTCATCAAGGGAACAGCCCAGCCACTGAAACCATCCAAGGGCCAGGACATCCGCGACGTCGACGGTTCTTCCCTCCGCGCGCCACTCTGGACGGCGCCAGGCGAAGGCTATTCCTATTCTTCCCCTGCGCCCCACATCGCCTCGATGGTCCTCCGACGCGTGACGGGTAAAGAACTGCCGGCTTATATCGACGAGAAATTCGGCAAGCCGATGGGCTGGGGCCCCTGGGGCTATTGCCTCTACCGCGGCGACGTGACGATGGCCCACGCCAACGGCGCCGGCTCGATCGCCCTGCGCGCCACCGATGCCGCCCGCTTCGGCTACTGTCTCGCCCAAGGCGGGCGCTGGAAGGACCAGCAGCTCATCCCGGCCGATTACATCAAGCTCTGCCAGCAGACGCTGCCCTACAATCCTCACTTCCCCTTCAGCCTGCAGTTCGAACACAACCAGGCCGGTCAGATCCTCGGCGCACCCCGCGACGCCTTCTACAAGACCGGCGCCGGCGGCTTCTGTCTCTACATCGTGCCTTCGCTCGATCTCGTGATCTACAAGATGGGCGGCAAGGACGGCCAGTGGAACCCCGACCTCACGCGCATCCCGCAGCCGGCCGACAACTTCGGTACGCACACGAACCCTCCGACGCCTCCGAAGAACGGCTCCTACGAGACCTATAGCATCCCGCGTATCCTCGAGATGGTCTGCGAAGCGACGGTCCGCTAAGGCCTACTTCGCCGCCGGCAGTTCGACCCCGTGCGCGTAGAAGGCGATCTGGTCGTATTCCGTGGAGTGGTTGCCGAAGCCTTTGCGCAAGGTGGTGCGTAAAGCGTTCGTGCCGCCGGCCTGCATGACATCCGGGCCATCCTTGGCCAAGAGTTCGGCATCCTTCACCCCTGGGCGAACGATGGCGATGTGACCTGATTTGGTCGCATCCGGATTCTTCAGCGAGGCGAGAACGAGGCGACCGCCGTTCGCCGACGCCTGCGCCGCACCGCCGTCCTTTAACGCAACCCAACCGGCCTTCTTACCGGCGTCCGACGCCAACCAATCGAACTGCGCATTGGCGAGGAGCACGACGCCGTGCTCCGGCGGACGCAGGACATAAACCCCTAGGCGTTCGGTCGCCGCGGCCACAAACTGACTACAGTGGGTATGCTTGCTCTTGGCATCCTTGATGGCCTGCCCGGTCGGCAGCCCGGTCTTCCAATCGACAATCGCACCGGGCAACCAGAGCTTATCGACCTCCATGGCTTCGAGCCGCTTCCAAATTTCTTCGGTCGGGCCCTTCGATCGCGCAACCCAGCGTACGGCCTTCTCGACAAGTGGCTCCAAGCCGGCGGTTTGTTCCGGATGTGGGCTGGAAGTGAAAACGCGACCAAGGCCGTAAGAGGCCCGCACCATGGCGGGCGCGTTCACCATCACGCCGACAGGGGTATCGTTTAGAGCCAGTTCAGTACGAAATAAGACCAAGGTCTCGAACTCGGGCAAGTCCTTACGGATATCCGCCTTAATGATCGGCCCGTTCGCATAGCGGACACCACGATCGGTCAGCTTCTCACCAAAGGCCTGGCCGTCGATCTTCACCTCGCCCTGCCCTCGGCGCCACTTGGGCGAAACGGTTTTGGCGTTCAGGACACCCAAGCCCCACTCGAACCCGCTGCACGCGAGATAGGCGCCGGCACAGATGCCGACATACCCGCCGCCATTGCGCACGAACGCGCGTACTTCCTCACGACCCTTCTCGCCAAGACCTCCGGCCTCCGCGCTGCCACTGCCCCCGGTGAACATGACAAGGTCGTAACCCTTGAGTCCGCCAGCGGCGATATCCGTGCCCTTGAGTCGGGTGAGCTTGATATCAGAGGTCTTGCCCATGATTTCGGTCACGCACGGGATGCCTTTACCCGTCGCACCGACGTCATCATAGACGGCGACTTTGATGACAGAGTTCTCCGCGGCGACGAGGCCGAGGGTGAGCAGAAGAAAAGCGAAGCTGTGTCGCATGGTTTCAGCGCAGCGGATGCTGGCGGTCGGCAAGCGGCAAGGCGACCTTCTTGCCGCCGGCGGCGAACGACGCAAAGACGGCGAGGGTCAGCTCGACGGTCTCCCGACCTGCTTCCGGTCCGCAGAGCGGCTCGCGCTTATCCGTGGTGGCGGCAAGGAGGTCGCGAATGGCGCCATGGTGGCCACCGTTGACGAGCTTGATGTCCTTGATGGGTTCAGCCTGGCCGATACCGGCTGTGGTGATCGGGGTCTTGACTCCGTTGCGCTCGAGAATCGCCAGGGGTTCTTCGTCGATCTGCAACGAGATCACGCCCTTGGTCCCGATCAGCCGGGCGCCGAACGGCGTGCCCTTCGTCCAGCTGCCTTTCTTGGAATCGAAATAAAGCGGAATACCGCTCTTGGTCTCATAGCGGGCATGGACCTCATCGCCGACGATGAGCCCGACGCCTTCGTCGCCAGAACGAACATCCGCCTTGGTCGCGGGCCGGCCTTCAACGAGGATGGTCGCCTCGCACGAGATTGCCGGACCAGTGAAAAGTGTCGCGAGATTGAAGCCGTGGCCACCGAGCACCCAGAGGTCTAGTCCGCCGCCGCGCTGGTCCTGTTTTCCACGGACGCGCACTTCCTTGAGCTCGCCGATCTCACCGGATGCGACGAGCTGCTTCACGACATCGACGACGGGGTGGTAACGGTTGCGATGGGCGATGGCGAGCCGCACGCCTTTATCGGCGCACAGCTTCACGATCTCATCGGCCTCGGCCAAAGTACGTACAAACGGCTTCTCGATGTAGATTCCCTTCACGCCAGCTTCGATGGCGGCGACAATCATGTCGCGATGCTCATGAATATGCCGGGCGCAGATGGCCGCGATGTCGGGCTTAGCCTTAGCCAGCATGGCCTTGTAGTCAGAAAAAGCCTCCACGCCGCCGAGCTTCTTGGCTTCGATTGCAAGCCCCTTGGCATCCGCATCGGCGACGGCGACGATCTTAGTCTGCGCGATCTTGAGCCAGACGGTGTCCTCGCCATGCCCATAGTTGCCCTGACCGGTATGGCCGATGACGCCGACGGTCAGGGGACGCTCGGTGCTCTGGGCACGCAGGAGAGCGGCGGACAAGGCCAGGGCCGAGGCAGAAAGGAAATGACGGCGATTCATGTTATTTGGAAGACCGAGGGTTCTTGAGGAAATAGAATTTGCCGTCTTCGGCGCCGCCGAGGAAGTCCGGTACGCCGTCGTTATCGAAGTCGACGGTGGTGGGGCTGACATCATGGCCTTCGATGTTCTGCTTAACAAGCGGCCCCTCGTCCTTGAACAACCAGCAGCCATCTTTGAAGCCGACCTGATGAAGGAAATTGGCGCTAGATGAATTGAGCAGGAAGTCGGCCTTACCGTCGCCATCCCAGTCGGTGACGCACAGCTTACGCCGACCACTCTTGCCGGCGGTGCCTTTGCTCAACTGCAGGGGCTTGCCGTTTTCGTCACAGAAGGCCCGACGAGGTGACAGCAGCACGAGCTTACCGTCGACCTTGGCGCGCTCGAAGAAAGCTGGTAGCCCTCCTGATCCAACATGACGAGATCCATGAGTCCGTCGTTATTCCAATCCACGGCCACGGGTGTCGTGCGCCACTGCGTCAGCAAGGCCTTGCCCTGCGGCTTCATCCAACCCCAGGCAAGCGCGGGTTGCGGGCCGTTCCATTCGACTTCGATGGGCTGAGCTGCGGCGAGCTTGGGCGACTGACGTGTGCCAACGTTCCGATACCAGACGACTTTCCCGAGGATGGAATTGACGAGCAGATCCGGCAGGCCGTCGCCGTCCCAATCCGCCACGGACTGGGTGGTGTAACCCCACTTGGCCTCGGCCGGCCCCTGGATGCTGCCGTTGCCACCGGCCATGATGCGCAGGGTCTTCCCGTCGGCCTGCAGGAGCTTTGGCCCAGCGAACTTAGGATTGGCGACGCCAGGCCCGCTCAGGTTCTCGAAGAAGGCGATGTAACCGGCGGTATTGCCGCAGAGGATATCGATGTCACCGTCACCATCCCAATCGAAGCCGACCGGCGTGGCGAGCGCACCGAACTTCATCTCGTCGGCCTGCTGCTTGAAATACCGCGGCGGCAGGAACAGCGGCGTATGGTCGTCGGTGAACTTGCCGGTGTTCTCGATGAACGCGACGCGTCCGTCTTCATCCCCGACGACGAGATCGAGCTTGCCGTCCTTGTTCCAATCGAACGCCACGGGCGTAATCATCTCGAGGTCCATGGTCAGCGGACGCGGCGACCCGGGAAGCTTCTTGGCCTCGAGCGACGCCTTCCAAGCCGCGGAACGGGTATCCTTGGTCACGCCCGGCGGTACGGTGAGGCGACGGCCGGCCGCATACTTAGGCTCGGTACGCGTGCCGATATTCTCGAAATAGGTAAAGCCGTCCAAAAACTCGCCACAGATGAGATCGAGATCACCGTCTCCGTCAAAGTCGGCGAAGTTCGGCGAGGGCCAGCCGAAGACCTCGAGATCCTTGCCGGCGGATTCGATCTTCGCGGGCTTCTGATATTTTGGCTTATCGTTGGTGCCTTCGTTCCGGATGAAATAGACGAAGCCGCGCAAGGGGCCCTTGGTCCACACGCCCTTGGCGTTGTAGGCATTGTCCCAGCCGTAGTCGGTCCAGTCACCGACGCCGACGATGACGTCAGTCTTCCCGTCGCCATCGTAGTCTACGACTTTCCACATATTGGCGCGGACCTTGTTGGGATGGATATTCGTGGGTAGCGGGAGCTTCTTACCGAACTCCAATCCGGTCTTGGCGAAGTCCGGATAATCAACACCCGGCGAAAGCACCCGAGGCTTGCCGTCGGCATCCCAGCTGAGCTCGACATTCTGCAACCCTTTACTGATACGCACACCTGGCTTAAAGACGGGCATAGCGTTCTTGGCGGTGTCCGCACCCGATGAGAACACGTAAACACCGTTCGACGGCTTATCGGGGCAATTGACGACGAGTTCGAATTTACCGTCACCGTTGAGATCCATGGGCAAGGGCCACGCCCAGAGTCCGACGCCAAGATCTACGACGAGGCTAGGGTTATTATACTTGAGACGCTCAAGGCCAGCCTGGCCGGATGCTTCAGTCGCCTTCGGCCAAGCGGCTCCCTCCACAGGCCTGGCAATAATCTTCGCGGGGTCAATGACGGCATACTTCACCAGCTTGCGCTTCCAGGTATAGGTGACGTGTACGAGACCATCTGCGGATTGGATGATTGCAGGATAGCTGAACTCGGCCTTGGGCTCATCCTCGAGCACCAACGCGGCCTCCCAGGTGATGCCGTCCTTACTGATCGCCAGATTAAGCGGACTGCGTCCCTTGGCGGTGTGATTGTAAATCAGGAGATGGCGGCCGTCCTTCAACGTCACCGCATCGGTCCCGGAATTAGGATTAGGCAGATCAGTGAGGTCCACCTTCGACCAGGTTGAGCCTTGGTCGTTGGAAACGGTGCTGAAGACCTTGGCGTTCCTGGTGCGGCCGACCGACATCAGGCCGCCGTCCTTCAGGAACAGGATGCTAGGCTGAATCGACGCGGGACCAGTGGCTGGCTGCTCGACGGCGACCTTCTCCCATGTGACGCCGTTATCGCGGCTACGCTCAAAATGGATCTGCCACGAAGGGCCGACTTTGAATCCTTCGGCGCTGCTACCGGAAAGGATGGTGCCATCCTTCAGCTGCACGGGCTTGTTCTTGATGGGGCCCAGGATGCCGTCAGGCAAGCGACGTGGCTCACCCCAAGTCTTACCGTTATCGTCGCTCAGACGGAGTAAGCCCCACCATTCGACCGGGTTAGGGCCGACTTTGTAATAAAGCTGCAGCGGGCCTTCCTTGGGCTGGAAGAGCACAGGGTTCCAACACGGGAATCGCTTGCCGTCATCCTGGATTCCTTCGGCCACCTTGACGGGGGCTGACCACTTGCCATCGACGAGCCTGGCCGTCCAGATGGAGACATCCGGCTTACCCTCGGCCTCACCGGCAAACCAGGCCGCCACCAAAGTACCGTCCTTCGCCTCGACGATCGTCGTGGCATGACAACTGGGCACGGGGTTTGTCTCAAAGATGAACTGCGAACGGACGAGGCCCGGTTCGGCCGCGATGACCGTGACAGAGGCAAGCAAGGCGACGATGACGTGACGCATGGGGATAAGACAGATGTGACCCCAATAGGTTACCAGAACAAGCACACAGCACGCATGCCCAGAAATGACCGATTAACGACTAATATAAATGGCTCATCCCTTTAGTTACCCTTCTCCTGCGTCTCCATAATGTTAGCGTCCAGCAATGCCCAGTAAGCTTGCCCTGATTCTGACCCTCCTTTTTCCGCTTCTACCAGGCCTTCACGCCCTTGAAGCCGGCACGGCGGTGGTCGATGTCACTGACCGGACAATCCCAGTCCATGACACACTCCACGCCAAGGCCCTCGTGCTAAAGGAAGGTGATCGTACCGTCGTGGTCCTGACCATCGATGCCGTGGCGCTCGGCGAACTGGGACGGATTAAGTCCGACTTCCTACCGCAACTCCGCGCCCGTCTTTCCCAAGAGCTGGGCTTGGCGCCTGAAAATCTCTTGGTGAACGCCAGCCACTGCCACGGTGTCCTCCGGACAGACTTCCCGGAACTCTGCTTCCAAGTCATTAAGTCAGCTCAGGCTCGTCTTGTTCCGGTCCGCGCCGGTGTCGGCAGCGGGCAGGAAAGCGGTATCAGCGAAAACCGCCGCATCCACATGCTCGACGGAAGCGAGGTCGACATGCGCCGCACGTACTCGCTACCCAATGATTCCGGAATCGCCAGCGTCGGTGCTATTGACCCACAAATCGGCCTGCTCCGCCTCGATCGCCTCGACGGCAGCAATTTGGCGCTGGTCTACAACTTCGCTTGCCACCCGATCATGAATCCGCCGAGCAGCGGTAATTCGGCCGACTTCCCCGGCGTCGCCTCAGCCATCATTGAAGAACAACTCGGCGGCACGGCCTTCTTCATCCAAGGGTGTGCCGGCGATATCAATCCCGTCCATTATAAACACGTCACTCAGCCCGCTAACGCCACCCCGCTAGGTAATCAGCTCGCGATCAGCGTCCTCCGGGCCGCCCGTAAGGTAACCACCCAGGCAGATAGCCCCCTTCGCTTCGTCCGCCAGAACATGCTCCTACCCCGCGGATCCGACCTGACCGCCCGTATCGCCAAGGTGGAAGCGGAACGTCTGCGCCTCACCCAATCGCTCCGGGCTAATAACCTGAACTTCAAGTCTTTCCTCCCGCTCCTGCTGCAGCAGAAACTCAACCCGGACTACCCTTCACAATCTGCCCAAAGCTACTTGCACGAACGCTCCATCGGTAAAGACGGTCTCTCGAAGTTAGACGCGGACAATCGCTTAGCCGTGGAGGCCTATCTCGGCAATCTCGCCATCATGGAGCAGATCACCCGCCTCAATACGAATCTGGGTCTGCTCAAGATGCACCTCGCCCATAATCAGAAGGCGATGGAAAAGCCGCTCGACGTCGAGCTCACCGCTCTGCGCGTCGGCGACTTCCGACTGGTGACCTTCCCCGGCGAGCTGACGAGCGAGATCGGCATGAACATCAAGAAGGCCGCCGGCCAGCCGGGCACGTTCGTTGCCGGCTACACCAATGGTTATATCTATTACGCCCCCACCGCGAAACAGCGCATGAACACGGGCTACGCCCAAGAGGACTGCGACTGTCTCATTGCCCCCGAATGGCAAAAGGCTTTTGAGTCCCAGGTCCTCGAGATGCTCAAGGGTCTCTAATCTTCCTCTATGCGCTCCCTCCTCCCGCTCCTCGCCGCCATCAGCCTCGTTTCCGCGGCCGACGCCCCCACCCCGCTCGCCCCGACCAAGGCCGATGTGCCCTACGCCGGGACGACGGAGTTACGTCAGACGCTCAACGTCTACGCTCCTGCGACCAAACCCACCAAGCCCGCCCCGGTCATCTTCTGGATCCACGGCGGCGGATGGCGCGGCGGCGAAAAGACCAGCGTGCAACTGAAGCCGAAGTTCTTCACCGACCTGGGCTATGTCTTCGTTTCGACGAATCATCGCTACGTTTCCGCGGTCCCGATGAACGAGATCTTCGCCGATGTCGCCAAATCGCTCCGCTGGACGCACGACCACGCGGCCGAATTCGGCGGCGACCCGAACCGTATCGTGATCATGGGGCACTCCTCGGGAGCCCAGCTGGCCGCCTACCTGGCCATCGACGAACGTCCGCTGAAGGCCGAAGGGCTTTCGCTCTCGATGTTCAAGGGCTGTGTCCCGGTCGACGCCGATACGTTCGATGTCCCGGCGGTCATTGAACTGGCTACCGCCAATCGCAAAGCCGCCGGCAAGCCGGAGCCGAAATACGGCCACCGCGAGATCTTCGGCGGTAAGCCTGAGCTATGGACCGACTACTCCGCGACCACCCACGTCGCGACCGGCAAAGGTATCCCGCCCTTTCTCATTCTCTACGACGCGGCCGCCGCCCTGACGCCCGACCAGGCCAAGCGCCTCGAGCGCGCGCTCACCTCGAAAGGTATCCAGGCCAAAGCTTTCGGCGCCGCCGACACCAACCACGGCAAGATCAACTCCGACCTCGGCCTACCGAACGACCCCTCGACCACCGAGGTCCTATCGTTCCTGAAGACGGTGCTGGCAAAATAAGCCGGAGGCGGCCATTTCCGCCTGATGCCTGAACGACGCCGCATCGCCGTCCTCGGCGGAGGAGCCGCCGGCTTCTTCGCGGCCATCACGTGTGCGGAGGCCCTCGGCAAGCCGGGCTCAGTCACCCTTTTCGAAGCCACCCCTCACCTGCTCGCCAAAGTCCGCATCTCCGGCGGCGGTCGTTGCAACGTCACCCACTCCTGCTTCGAGCCGGCCGAACTGGTGAAGAAATACCCGCGCGGTGGACGCGAACTCCTCGGGGCCTTCCATCGCTTCCAACCTCGCGACACGATTGAATGGTTCGCCTCCCGCGGCGTGGCCACGAAAACCGAGGAAGATGGGCGTATGTTCCCAG
>CAIVYX010000250.1 GCA_903910245.1 uncultured Opitutia bacterium
AAGAAGATGCCCGTCTGCATCCCCTGGAAACCCGAGCCAGGAATGCCGAAGTAAAGAATAGCGAAGGAGATGACGCTGACGGCGGCCAAGGCCAGCAGGCCGACCACCGGAGACATTGGCTTCTTGAGTTCGACGGAGCACATGGACGATAGGCATAGGTGGCCCAAGCCCCGAATCAACCAGATTGGAGCGATGGGCGGCGGCTTACTTCAGCGTCTGCAGATAAGCCTTCACATCCTCGAGCTCCTGGGGCTTGAGGATCAGGCCCATCGGAGGCATCGGGGAGACGCCGAGCTTCTCGAAGCCCTTCGCAAGGACCTTATTCGGCTCGGTCAGGGATTCGTGGATATAGGCCGGCGTTGCGCGGGTCGCGAGACCGTCGAGCGCGGGGCCGATGGCGCTCCCCTTCCCGCCCACCATGTGACAGATTGCGCAGGCGGCGACGGGGTGCTTCCAGAAGATTTGCTCGCCGCGGGCCGGAACTCCGGCAGTCACTGGAGCTTCGCCGACGAGGGAGAGCTCGCAGAGCTTCACGTCGTCATAGAACGAATCGCCGACCGCGACGTGCAGGAGGTTGATGCTAGCCTTGGGACGCTGGCCGCTGTTGAAGACGACCTCGACCTCAGTCCAGTCCGACTCGCGGGCGGTCACCTTCTCCGTTTCAGCACGGCCGATGTGATCGTTGAGGCTGGCCTTGCCGCGCATCGCGTGGGTCTTGATCCAGGCGCTGAGGCGATATTCGGTATTCGGCTTCAATTCGACGTCGGCGAAGAAGCTCGTGTCGGCGTCGGCGCGCGTGATGGCGCGCATGGAGTGCTTTCCGGAACGGACGTTCTTCGGGTCGATGACGATACCCCACTGCGCGTCCTTGTTACCAGCACGCGTACCGTAGTCGCGACGCTTCCAGCCGACCGGTGTCTTCTTGTCGTCGACGACCTCTTCGAAGCCAGGGTTAGGCAGCAGGTTCGGACCTTGGACGTAGGTCGCTGTCTTGTGCTTCTTGGCGAGGAGGCGTGAAGCCTCGTTGAGCCATTCGTCGGACTTCACGACGGCATCCACCGAAAGCTGACGAACGAGCGTCTGCACTTCGGGCGAGGTCGGGAAATCGGCGAGCTTCACGAAGGCGGCGAGACGGGCGGCCGGATCCTTGTCGGCCACGACGCCGGAACCAAAGAAGAGCTTCTGAGCAGACTCATCGGAGCCAAGGGCGCGGATGGCGTTGCGGCGCAACGGAGCCACGCTCGAATACAACGCGGCCTGATGCGTGGCGGCGTCGAGTTCACCGAGACCCTGCAGGGACCAGAGGGCATGGATGGCGCCGATGTCGGAAGACTTGGACGCCAGTTCGCGAAGGGCCGGAGCGAGGTCCTTCTTCTTGCCTTCGACGATGAGGCGCTGGGCGCGGAGGCGGCCGTATTGCGTGCTACCGGAAAGTCCGGCGACAAGTTCAGTGGCGGAATCACCCTGTGCCGCCTTGGCGACGGTGCCGGCCTTATCCCAGACGATACGGTAGATACGGCCACGGGCGTGGTCGCGCAGGTCGTTCTCGTGCGCACCTCCGACGCCAGTCTTGGCGTCATAGCCGCCACGACCGACGCTCGGGGTAGGGTTGTGTTGGATGATGAAGTTCTGCCAGTCAGCGAACCAGATGGCGCCGTCCGGACCGACTTCGGCGAAGACCGGGGACATCCATTCGTCGGAACTGGCGACGAGGCTGTAGCCATCCTTGGCGACATAGCCGGAGCCGTCAGGCTGCACGTCCATCAGGCCAATGAGCTTCATCGTCGGCTCGCAGACCATCGCCATGCCCTGCAGGCGGGGCGGGAGCTGAGCGGAATAGATGAAAGTGGAACCCGCAGCGGCGGTCCAGCCGCCCATGACGTCGACCTGACGAAAGTTCGGGGTGATCGTGTGCGCTTTATCGACGACGTTGATCTTCTTGGCCGACATGCCGCGGGAACCCTTGGCCCAGGCGGTGGCGGGGATGCCGCCGAAGAAGATCGGGGCGTTGTTGGCCGTGCCACCGAAGGAGTCACCCGCGGCGTTGGCGCCGTAGCCCCAGGTGTTGTTGGAGAACTGGTGCAGGAACTCGAGTTTGGCGCCGTCAGCGGTGAAGCGGTAGCTACCCATCGCGAAGTTCTTCTTTTCACCAGCGACCTCACCGGCAAAGCCGCTGTAGCCGACTGCGCCGCGCAGCCAGTTGTCATAGCCGTAAGAAAGGCTGCTCGTCTGGGCATGGGTATCGCGGATGCCCCAGCCGGTCAGGATCACCTGACGGACGTCGGCTTTGTCGTCGCCATTGGCGTCCTGGAGGAAGACGAAGTTCGGCGCCTGCGACACGATCACGCCGCCGTTGGCGAAGACGAGGCTCGTCGGAATGTTGAGATGATCGGCGAAGACCGTGAACTTGTCGGCCTTACCGTCGCCGTCGGTGTCTTCGCAGATCTTAATGCGATCGTTACCCTGCTGCTGATCTTCCTTCACGCCGTGCGGGTAGTCGGAGGTCTCGCAGACCCAGAGACGACCGCGGGCGTCCCAGGCGAACGCGATCGGCTTCGTGATGTCAGGCTCGGAGGCAAAGAGCACCAGCTTCATGTCCGCCGGGACCTGCGTGCGCTCCATGCTGCCCTTGACCGAGAAAGGTTTCTGAAAGGTCAGTGGCTCGGGGCGCTTCTCATAGTTGGCCACGTTGATATTCTTCTCGCGGACTTCAGGTTCACGCTGCGTGAGGAACTTCTGCCAGGCAGCCTTACGGTCAGCGGAGAGCGCGGCTTCGAGCTCGCGGCGGAAAGACTCAGGGGTGGTATCGGTCTTGACGACGAGGACCGGCACCAGCGCGCCGGAGGGCTGCTTGATCACATTGTTCAGGGCCGGCGAACCGTCGGCCTTCGGCTTCAACGCGAGCACGTCGTAGCGCTCCAGCGTGGCGGCGGCTGGCGTCAGACCAGCGGTATAATCGAACCAGATCGCATCGCGGCCGAGTTCGGCCATCAGCGAATGAAGCGGACCGACGGCGGACTGCTCGTCGCCGCTGGCGTCCAGGTACAAGACGCGGACCGGGCCATCGGAAGGGGCCGCGGAGGCCAGGACGGAAAGGCAGACCGAAAGAAAAGCGACGAAGGGGCGCATAGGGGTATGAGGAAAGACAAACGCTCCCCCGGAACATGGCAACCCGGAGGAGACAAGAAGTCTAGTGATTCAGCCCCTTCGGATGGGGCCGTTGTCGTAAAAATGAAAGGTACCCCACCCTTGCGGCCAGGTGGGCACAAAAAAACGGCGCCCAGATGGGCGCCGTTGTTCGAAGGACTGTCAGCGACCTCAGTGGTCGTGGTGGTCGCCGCCAGCCGAAGGCTTGTTATCCTCCGGCA
>CAIVYX010000251.1 GCA_903910245.1 uncultured Opitutia bacterium
AGCAGCCCGGGCTCGACCTTCGCATCGCCTTGGAAATTCAAACCCTACGGTAAGTCCGGCAAGATGCTCAGCGACATCGTCGCGCCCATCGGCGACGTCGAGGATGACATCGCCTTCGTGCATAATGTCGTCGGCCGCTCCGGCGTGCACAGCCAAGCCACCTTGCTGCAGTCCACCGGTTTCCTGATTCCGGGCTACCCGAGCGTCGGCGCCTGGGTCAGCTACGGCCTCGGGTCACTCAACGACAACCTCCCGACCTTCGTCGTGCTGCCCGACATCCGTGGTCTGCCGTCCAACGGCCAGAAGAACTGGGACTCCGCCTTCTTGCCAGGCCAGAACCAGGCCACCCAGGTGCGCGTCAACGCCCCGAAGCCCATCGCCGACCTCTCGCCGCCTCCGGCCGACTACATCACGCCCTCCGGCGAAACCCAAGGACTCGAACTCCTCGGCAAGCTCAACCGCGCCCATGCCGACTCGCATCCGGGCGACCCGCGCCTCGAAGCACGCATCCGCAGTTATGAGCTCGCCGCCAAGATGCAGCTCGCCGCGCCCGACGCCCTCGATCTCTCCCAAGAATCCGAAAAGACCCAGGCCCGCTATGGCATCGATAACTCCACCAAGGTTTGGCCGAAGGAGATCAATATCGCCGAGGAGCAGGATGCCTTCGGCCGCAAGTGCCTGACCGCTAGACGTCTCCTCGAACGCGGCGTGCGCTTCGTGCAGATCTGGTCCGGTAACGACAACGGCTTCCCGCGTCGCAACTGGGACTCGCACGAGGACATCGCCCGCGACCACGCCCCGCTCTCGCTCGGCATGGCCAAGGGCACCGCGGCGCTGATTCAGGACCTCAAGGACCGCGGCATGTTCGAGGACACCCTGATCCTCTGGACCACCGAGTTCGGCCGCATGCCCTGCGCCCAGGGCGGCAAGGGGCGCGACCACAACCCCTTTGTCTTCACCAACTGGCTCGCCGGCGGGGGCATCAAGGGCGGCGTCTCCCACGGCCCGAGCGACGAATGGGGCTACAAGCCCGCCGACCGGTCACACTTCACCCAGGGCTACGATATCCACGCCACCGTCCTGCACCTCCTCGGCCTCGATCACGAAAAACTCACCTTCCGTCACAACGGCGCCAACCGCCGCCTCACGGACGTCCACGGCCACGTGATCAAGGAGATCCTAGCCTAGAGATGGTAGCGACAGCCCCTATACTCCATACTCAAAACTCTGGCCTTAAAACACCTTTTTACTTCATTCCCCCCCATGCTTCGGTTCACTTCTGCCCTGCTCCTCACTTCCATCACCGTCTCCGCCGCCGACTCCGTCCAGGACCGTATCGCGACGGTGACGAACACCCCCGGGCTGGTGGCCTTCTGGGACTTCACCAAGCGCGAAGCTCCGGGCCAGCGCTTCACGGCCCACGTCCCGGCCGGCGCGAAGAACGACTACGCCCTGGATGCGGGCAACTACATCAAGGATCTCTGGAACGCCGGTCCTGACGCCACCTATGCCGACTTCCCCTTGCTGGGCTCCGGCCCTTTCGGCCAGGCAATCCGGATCAAGGCCGAGACCAACCCGGACTTCCGCCCCCTGCTCTTCGTCACCCGCGCCCGCCTGCATGACTCGCCGCTCGACATCAAGGGCGCTGGCAAGGCCGTCACGGTCGTCGTCTGGGCCATCCGCGAAAGCGGCAATCACGCCCTCGCCGGCATCTGGCACGAAGGCACCGACCTCAAGGAGAAGACCACCGAGTCGATCGCCAAGGTCGAACGCGGCCAGCGCCAATACGGACTCTTCGCCGGCCTGAACAAGGAAGGCGCCGCCTGCGGCCACGTCTCCGAGAACGGCGCGAGTTCGTTCACGAATAAGTATGCGCTCCATAAGTGCAATTCGGCCGAGCAGTCGCCGAAGGTCCCGCACGACGCCGCGCCCGAAGTGCTGGCAAAGTCCTGGCAGACGTTCGCGATGACCTTCGACAGCAAGTCCCAGCAGCTCACCGGTTGGCTCAATGGACAGAGCGGCGACCGCTGGCTGGAGAACCCGCAGAAAGACCGACTCCTGTCCTACGCCGCCAACGCCTGGCTCCAGGGCCGGCTGGCCAAGATTCCCGGCCTACAGGAAGGCGAAGACCCGAAGTTCCCGGCCGACCAATATTACAACCCGGCGGAAGACAAGCCGGTCAAGGTGACCGTCATCAGCGAGAAGGAAGCCAAGCGCGTCGAACTTCGCGAATACGCCTACACCAAGGTCAAGGTCACCCTCCTTGCCGGACAGGAGACCGAACGCGAACTCGTATCCCTGCGTCTCAATCCTTGGTGGTATCCGCACGGCATCTACGAGCCCAAGAACGACGGCACCGGCGGCCCCTTCACCATCGGACGCGTCATCCACAGTTCCCGTAGCGTCGGCTTCACCGGCTGGATCGGCGGCGTCGCCGTCTTCGACCGCGCCCTGACCGCAGAAGAGCTCGCCAAGTTCCATTCCCTCGCGAGGTAGGGTCGAGACCGCGTCACGACCTA
>CAIVYX010000252.1 GCA_903910245.1 uncultured Opitutia bacterium
CGCAGCCGTAAGCTACGCGAGTCGCTGCTCGACGAAATGCCGGGGCTGGGGCCCAAGCGTAAAGACGCGCTGCTCGCACACTTCGGGAGCATCCAGAAACTGCGCAAGGCCACCGCCGCGGAGATTGCGGAAGTCGCCGGCCTCAGCGATAAACTCGCCGGCGAAGTGAAGGCTTACTTAGAGGCCAGGGGCTGAGGGTTAAGCAACGTCAGCGATGACTGCGTCGAGTTCAGCATCGATGACTGAATCGATGGCAGAATAGATCAGATACAGAACCTGGATCCTTCAGGATAGTTCCGGGCATCCCCCTGCCTTGGTCATCTAAACCACTGCATCATCCGTCATCGATGCAGTCATCGACTCAGCCATCGATTCAGTCCTCTAAGACTTAACCGCTATCTCGCGTTCCACGAGATCGGCCACGCGATCGGCGCCGCCAGCATCGCCAAGTCCGTCGACGGAGGCTTTCCACTTCTTCCAAACGGTCCAGTCGCCGCTGAAGGCTTCGGCGATGATCGCACGCGCAGAGGCCGCTGTCAGGCCGTAGGCGCCGGCGCCATGCTCAGCGATGAGGCGGCCGTTGCCGGCTTCCTGGCCCGGGATGACTTGCGTGATGATCATCGGCACGCCGGCCGCGACGCACTCATGCGTGGTCGCGCCGCCGGCTTTGCTGACGACGAGATGACTCGAAAGCATCAGCGAGGGAATACGGTCGGTCCAGCCGAGCACTTCGGCGCGGCCGTCGACGGCGCGCTCAACGGCTTCCTTGAAAGACGCATCCTTGCCCACGGTGATGGTGAGCTCGAGGCCGAGCGTCGACAGCGAGCTCGCGAGCTCGACCGCATCGCGCTTGCCAGGATTGAGCATCACCAGCACGCGGGGACGTTCGCCGACCTTGGCGGAGGAGCGCGGGGCGAGGCGCGAGGAGACCGGGAAGCCGTAGGGCAGAACCTTCGCGGCGGGCACGCCCTGACGAATCATGACATCGGCCGTGGCCTGGTTAGGGGTGACGTACCAATCGGAGTGGGCGCGGTGCCAGGCCCGATTCACCGAGATGGAATCCGTGACGACGGTGATCAGGCGCGGGCGGGCGGGATCGTCGCGATGCCAGCGGCGGGCCATCATGTAGTTATAGAGCGGATAGGCCGAAACCACGACCGGCGGGCGGGTCGCGTCGAGCATCTCGTTCAGGGTCTTCTCGACCGGACGCACGAACGGGAGCGAGGCGCGGACAAGCGGCAGGCGGTCGAGCGCGGTGTACATGCAACCCCACAGGCGCGGATACTTATTCGCGACGCCGATATAGCTGTCGCGCTGGCTTTTGGCTTTCTCCGCACCGTAGGCTTCCAGAAAGAGGTCGTGCAGTTCGCCGTTCAGTCCTGGTTTGCGGCTGAGAGCCTCGATGATGGAACGCGCGGCGGCGTTATGCCCTTCGCCGAAGCCGGCCGTGAGGACAGGGATAACGCTCATCAGGCGACGAACGAGATCGTGGCGCTGGCCTCGCCGGCGGGCGCGGGCGAACCGCCCTTAGCGGCCTCGAAGGCGGCGCGGCGTTCGGCGATACGCTCCAGGAGTTCCTGACGCTCGACGACGCGCAGGCGACCGTCGTCCTCTTCCACAATGGCAGTCAGCGACTCGACCCAGTCGCCAGAATTGATGTAGCGGACATTACCGATCATGCGGTCCTCAGCTTTATGAATGTGGCCGCACATCACGCCTTCGCAGCCACGTCGGGCCGCCAAGGTCTGGAGATGCTCTTCGAAGCTCGAGATATAGCTGACCGCAGTCTTAACCTTGGCCTTGATGGCCTGGGAGAGGGAGAAGTACTCCTTACCGCGCCAGGCACGCCACTTGTTATAGACGCGGTTCAGATCGAGGAGAATTTGGTAGCTGATGTCGCCGATGACGGCGAGCCAGCGTAGATTCACCGACACGGTGTCGAACGCGTCGCCGTGGATGC
>CAIVYX010000253.1 GCA_903910245.1 uncultured Opitutia bacterium
ATGCCTTCGCCTCCGCGTCGACCACGGCGAGCAAGCCGCGTCCGACCTCCATCTCCCTTCGCGGCGCCCGCGAACACAATCTGAAGGACGTCTCGCTTGAGATCCCGCACGGCTCGCTCACAGTGATGACTGGCGTCTCGGGCTCGGGTAAATCTTCCTTGGCGTTCGATATCCTTTTCGCTGAAGGCCAGCGCCGCTTCTTGGAATGCGTCTCGGCCTATGCCCGCCAGTTCGTCGAACAGCTGCCGAAGCCTGACATCGATTCGCTCACGGGCCTGCCGCCCACGGTCGCCATCGAGCAGCGCGTGACCCGCGGTTCCGCGAAGTCGACCGTCGCGACGGTCACGGAAGTCGCCCAATACCTCCGCGTACTCTTCGCCCGTGCCGGCGTGCTCCATAGCCCAACGACAGGCGAACCGCTTGAAGAGATGACCGAAGATGCGGTCGTCCGACTCGTTGCCAAGAAAGCTAAGTCACTGAAGAAAGGGTCGCTCCTCGTCGCGGCCCCGCTCGTCCGCTCCCGCAAGGGTCATCACCGCCCGCTTGCCGAATGGGCCGAGACGAAAGGACTCCGCCTCCTCCGTTGCGATGGCAAGATGCTCAAGGTCGAAGGCTTCGAAGGGCTCGATCGCTATTCTGAACACGACGTCGACGCGGTCTTCGGCGAGATCCGCGCCGACGGACTGATTAGCCTACCCGATGAGACCGAAGAGTCCGGCGAGAAAGCGCTCCGCACGCTCGTCCGCCAGGTGCTGGCCGCGGGCAAGAATGCCTGCGTTCTTCTTGGCGCCGACGGCCATCAGGTCGCCTATCTGTCGACATCGCGCAGCGATCCCGCCACGGGCGAATCGTTCCCTGAAGTCGACCCGAAGCACCTCTCCTGGAACTCCCCGCGTGGCTGGTGTCCCGATTGCCGCGGACATGGACTCGAAGTCACGACCTTCTCCTCCGACGAAGAAGAATCCATCAACGAGAACGCGATCGCGGACCGCGTCGGCGAAGAAGTCTGCCCGACCTGCCATGGCGAACGTCTCGGCCCCATCGGTCGCTCGGTGAAGCTCGCCGGCCCGAAAGGCCGCTCGCTCTCGCTCCCCGGATTACTCCGCCTGCAGCCCGACGAGTCCCTCGCTTTCCTTTCTGGGCTCAAGCTAGAGGCCCGAGAGAAAGCCATCGTCGGCGCCCTGCTACCCGAAATCGGCGCCCGCCTGCGCTTCCTAGATTCCGTCGGTCTTGGCTACCTCGCTCTCGACCGTGGCGCTGACACGCTCTCCGGCGGCGAAGCGCAACGCATCCGACTCGCGGCGCAGTTGGGCTCGACGCTTTCTGGAGCGCTCTACGTCCTCGACGAACCGAGCATCGGCCTACACCCGCGCGACAACGATCGCCTCATCGGCTCGCTCAAGGACCTCCGCGATCGCGGCAACACGGTCCTCGTCGTCGAACATGACGAAGATACCATGCGTGCCGCTGACCTGGTGATCGACATGGGCCCGGGCGCTGGCGTCCACGGCGGGACAATCGTCGCGCAAGGCACGGCAGCCGCACTCGAGAAACGGGCCGACTCCGTGACGGGACGATTCCTTAAGGAAGCCATCCCTCATCCTCTCCGCGGCGTCCGCCGGCCGGTCGCTGGCAAGGGAGCGCCCGCCGAATGGGTCCGCCTGAAGAATGCATCGCTCCGCAACCTCAAGGGCTTCGACGTCCAGATTCCTGTCGGCCGACTCACCGTCGTCTGCGGCGTCTCGGGCGCCGGCAAATCCACTCTCGTCACCGACCTCCTCGCTCCGGCGATTCGAGCGGCCATCAGCAAAAAGAAGGACGGCCTGACGGGGAAGGATGCCCT
Source organism: uncultured Opitutia bacterium (assembly GCA_903910245.1). Lineage (GTDB taxonomy): Bacteria > Verrucomicrobiota > Verrucomicrobiia > Opitutales > UBA953 > UBA953. The sequence continues at coordinate 1,844 of CAIVYX010000253.1, forward strand.
CGCTGTCGTCTCCTATCAGGGCAAGCCGGCCTTCTCCACGCTCTCGGGCCTTAAAGGGTTCCGCCAGCTGGTGGTCGTCGACCAAGAACCGATCGGCAAGACGCCGCGCTCGACGCCGGCGACCTATATCGGCGCATGGGACCTCATCCGCATCCGCCTCGCTTCACTGCCTGAAGCGGCCATCCGCGGACACGGCGCCGGCTTCTTCTCCTTCAATACTACCGGCGGACGTTGCGAAGCCTGCTCCGGCGCTGGCCGCATCAAGCTCGAGATGAGCTTCCTGCCTGACACCTACGTACCTTGCGAAGAATGTGCGGGCACGCGATACGGATCGGCCGCTAAGGACATCCGCTGGAACGGCAAATCCGCCGCTGACCTGCTCGCGATGACGTTCGAGGAGGCGGCAGCGTTCCTTTCCTTCGACGCCAAGCTGGGCGACCTCTGTGGGCTGATGGTAAAAACCGGCCTAGGCTACCTCACGCTCGGCCAGAGTAGCCCGACACTCTCGGGCGGCGAAGCACAGCGACTCAAGCTCGTCAGCGAACTCGCCCAAGGACTCCCGACCTTCCGTGAACGCTCGCGCGGCGAGATTCGTCCGAACCTCTACATCCTGGAAGAGCCAACCATCGGTCTGCACCAGGCGGATTGTCGTCGCCTGATTGAACTGCTCCACGCGCTCATCGACCAAGGCCATACGATCGTCGTCATCGAACATCACCCGGACGTGATTGCCGAAGCGGACTGGGTTCTCGAGATCGGCCCCGAAGGCGGCAACGCCGGCGGCGAGCTCGTGCATGCGGGCGACCCCGAGTCGCTCGCCAAGCAGAAGAAGTCGCCAACCGCCCCTTCGGTCCGGCTTACGCTGGAAAGGGGTAAAATCGCTACGAAGGGCTGAAGTGGCGGGGAATCACCCAACTCGAGCGATGTTCTTTTGACCAAGGCGGGAAGCAGAGCATCCTGTCCTCCTTCCTCATGGCCAACCAACCCCTTCCGCCGAAGAAGCCTGCGCCCGTCCTCGCCCGCCGGAGAAGCCAGACGAATTGGGGCGCCCTCGTCATCGGAGGCGCGCTCCTCGCTGCCGCCGGCTGGTTCGTCTGGGAGGCTAATCGAAAGCAGCCCGAAGTCGTCATCGTCAAAGAAGCGCCGAAGCAGACGGAAGCCCCGAAAGCCGAAGAGCCGGAGAAGAAGCCGACGGCCGTCGTCGAAACGAAACCGGCTGCGCCGGCGGAGACCCCGAAGATGGCGGAGGTTCCGAAAGTCGAACCGGAGAAGAAACCGGAAGCCGTTGTCGAAACCAAAGCCTACGTCTTCACGGGCGCCGGACTGAACGACCCGAAGTTCTTCGTCATTCTAGCCGCCGACGCCCGACTACGCCTTAAGGACGGAAAGTGGGAGGACCATCTGGCCCGCCTGCAGCAAGGACTGCTGCCCGCACTCGCGGCCACCTCTTCCACCGACGGCGTCGAACGCCATAATCGACTCTGGGAAAGCCGCGCCTTCGCCCTCGCCATGAATCAGGCGCTATTCATCCGGCGCGTGGGCCCCGAAACCCTGCGGACCACCGCCCAAGGCGGCGAGAAGCTCCCCGCTCTCCTCTCGGATCTACTCGGTCGCGCCGACCTACTCGAGAAATTCGCCCTCACGCTCAAGCCGGAGGACGACGCCGCGGAAGCCCTGCGCGTCTGGTCGCTGTTGGCGGCCGACGATACGCCGGCCCAACGCGGCAAATACGACAACCTACAGATCGCCTGCGGCCTGGTCTTCGATCAGCCGCTCACGTGGGGCCGCTTCGACGGCGGCGCGGCCTGCTCGGCCGACGCCCTGACGCGCTATCGCTACTTCAAGACCAACACCGAGGCCGGCCGGCTCGTCGGCGACGTCCGCAAGTCCTCCCCCAGCGACCTCGTCTGGGTGGTCGGCGCCACGGCGACCGAAGAAGAGATGACCTGGGCGCTATCCAATCCGAAGCTGCGCTCGCTCGCCGAATGGGCCCCGAGCTACGGGATGATTCGCTATCGCATGGATTACGTCACCCAAGAGAAGACGAAGCTGCCCAAGCCGACGGAAGGCACGCTGAAGGAGATCTTCGAGATCGGCGGCATCTGTATGCATCAGGCGCACTTCGCCGCCAATACCGCACGCGCCTTCGGCATCCCCGCCGCCTACGTGACCGGCGACGGTAATCGCGGCGGGCACGCTTGGTTCGCCTACCAGCGCAAGGACAAGGAATGGAACATGAACACCGGACGGTATAACGACGGGTATGCCTGCGGTCACACGACGGACCCGCAGACGCGGCGCCCGATCGGGGAGTTCGAGGTCCAGATCCTCGGCGACGCCCAACGCCGCGGGGAACGTTTCGTGAAATCGCAAAGGCTCCAGCTCGCCGCGCAGATCTTCGCCGACGGCGGCAACATCGAGGCCCAGCATGACTGCCTCCGGCTCGCGGTGCTCGCCGCTAACCGTTGCCTCGAAGCCTGGCGCGCCTACGCCGCCTGTCTGGAGGCCCTCGGGCCGAAGGTGAAGACCGAGGAATGGAAGAACTTCGTCCTGGAGATGCGCCGCGCCTTCGACGACTGGCCCGACATGCGGGAGTTGGCCGACGACATGGAAGCGAAGCACCTCTTCCCGACGATGACCCAGGACGAGATCTTCCTGAGCTGCAAACGCGCCTACGATCGCCTGATCGCCGAGAAGAAACGCCGCGGGGAATACGATCGGACCCGTTACGACTTGGTCCAAAAAGCCGTCGAGCGCGAATCGGCCGTCCTCATGACTGATCGGGCCAAGAACGCGGAGAAGCTCGCCAACCTCCACCGGCGCGCCCTGGAGGATAACGCCGACCACCTGCCCACCTTCCGCGCCCTGCTCGAAGGCTACTACCTCGCCGTCAAAGGCGACTCCAAGATGGAGTCCATCTTCCTGTCGGAGATGGAACGCGTCTACCGCCGTAAGCTGGGCGGAATGGCCGGCGCCGACGTCTTCCGACTCAAGGCGCTCGCAGGACTGCTTGACCTTATCCAAGGCTACTTCGACAAATGCGATGACGCCGAACGCGCCCGCCGGCTGCGACTCGAGTCCG
>CAIVYX010000254.1 GCA_903910245.1 uncultured Opitutia bacterium
GAAACCAGAAACCGAAAAGTTCACTTCAGTTATAATCTTCGGGTGACATCTTTCACCCGCCACCCACCACCCGAGGCTGCCACCCGCCACCCGAAACTTAATCGTCTCTCCACTCCGTGGATTCCCTCCTCCCATTCCTCCGCCTCGACGTCTTCGTCGTCGTATCGGTCATCTTCCTGATGTTCCGGCGGATGACGTTCTGGCATCCGCTGACGGCCTACCTGCTGTTCCATATCTATAGTTTCAGCTACCGCGCCTTCACGATTTACGGCGGCGCGCCCCTGTTGTATGTCGGGCAGGCGAACGCGGAACCCATCACCATCGAGGAGATCAACCGCGCGTTGCTCTGGGCGGATATCGCCTTGATCATGTTCGTGCTTGCGTCCTGGTGGGCCCACCTCCGGTTCGAGGCCAAGGCTCAGCAACCGGTTGTACGTCGCGTGATGAACCCGAATATCGTCCGGGCGCTCGGTTTCGTCTGCCTGCCCCTCGGCACCTACTTCCTCTTGGCGATCAAGACCGGCCGGTTGGAACTGGCCGAAGATAATGCGGCCGTCAGCTACATCCAGGCGATCTCCATGTGGCCTGTCGGGATCCTGGGACTCCTCATCTTCACCTTCGGGTTCAGGTGGTATCTGACGCTGCTGGTCGCCTTCTTCCTCGGGCTCGTCGCGCTCCAAGGCTACCACCGCTTCATGCTCATCCTGCCGCTCCTGTTCTTGGCGGCCTATTATCTGCAGTCTACCCGGCGCCGTTGGCCGACCTTGCCGATCCTGGTCGGGGCCCTTGTGGTCGCCCTCGTCTTTCCTCGGCTCAAATACATCGGACAGGCGGTCCAATTCGGCGATACGCAGGAGGCGTTTACGCAGTTCACGGAATGCTTCGCCCTCAGCTCCAAAGACAAGGAGACGTCGGCAGGCGAAGACTTTCTCGACCAGTATGCCGGCACGCTTTCGCTGGCCGACAGTAATGATCGTAAGTTCTGGGGCTCGACCTACTTGGCGATCATCACGCTCCCGATTCCGCGTGCGTGGTGGCCTAAAAAACCCGGCCTCGCGGACCACGTTCAGGAAATTTCCACTTCAGGCCGCAATTACGCACAGGAAGGCCGCATCACCACCTATCTTGGGGAATCCTATCTCAATTTCGGCTACGCTGGCTTTTTCTTTATCCCGGCGCTGATGGGCTACCTGCTGACGGCGTACTGCCTCCAGGTGGCCGCCGGCCCTATGCGGCGCCTGTCTCGCTACGTCTACCTCGTCGTCTTCATGGCCTTGGTACAGACGTTCCGCGACGGCATGCTTTCTATCTTCGTCTTCACCATCGTGCATAACATGCCGATGTTTTTCGCGTTCATCCTCCACATGATGCCCGGCTTCGCGAAGAAATCCCTCGACCGCCCCGCCGCCGATCCGCTTGCCGGGGAAGAGGAAGAGGAGATTGCTCGAGAAGAGGCGAGGAGGCAGCAAATCGCAGGAAGATAATCACTACAGGTGACAGGTGCCGGCCACCGGGGCATCAGCCTTCGGGTGCCAGCTGTTCGGCCTTCGGCAGCCGGCTCCAGATTCCCTTTGAGTGATTGCCACTCCCTCCGGCCA
>CAIVYX010000255.1 GCA_903910245.1 uncultured Opitutia bacterium
CGGAGCTCGTGACCGCGAGGCCAACGCTGACTTTTCCCTCGAGGGTGACCTCGATGCCCTTCACCAGACCGAAGGAGACGATGTCGCGGCTGTAGCCGGGGTACCGGACCTGGCCGAGGGCCTTCTGGACTGATTCCTTATCGAGCGACATTAGCGGGATTGAACTCCCTGCCCAACCTAGGTCAAACTGCTAACCTCATAACAAACTCGCTCGATGCGCCTCCTTTCCCTCTTCGCTGTCTTTCTCGCCTCGCCCCTCTTCGCCCAAGGTAACATCAAGGTCGACACCGAGATCGGCGGCTTAATCAGCCGCAAGATCCTGCCGGTGGCAATTGTCTCCGATGATCCAATCCTTGGCGGCCTCGTCCAATTCGCTCTTTCCACCCACGGCGCCATCGAGATCTCCCCCAGTTCTCCCATTAAGGTGCGCATCGGTCGCGGAGGGCTCGCCGCCGTCGTCTCCTGCGATAATGCGCTTTGTGCCTTTACGTCGAACGTCGAAGGCAAGGATGAGGATCAGCTCGCACTCCGGGTCGCCGACGCGGCCATCGTGGGCCTCGGTCGTCGCTGGCAGCTCAAGCCACTATTCGCCGATACCAAGGTCGCCTTCGTCTCGCGTTCTACCGGTAGCGCCGAAATTTATGTCACTAATCTGGCCCGCTCCAAGACGTTGCGCCTGACGAGGTATGGCAACACCTCGATCGGCCCGCGCTGGTCGGCCGATGGCTCTCGCATCTTCTTCATCTCATCTTTCCGTTCGAACTGGCCCGAGATTTTCTCGACCAATGGTTACGGCGAAGCCGCCAAGGTGATCATCAATGTCCGGGGTGCGCTGGGCGCCGCTAGCAGCGGTCCTGATGGGCGGATCGCTTTCGCCTCCTCCAATAAGGGCACGATGGATATCTTTGTCGCGGGTCCGCAGGGCCAGACGCCGACGCGCGTGATCAAGGCTCCGAGTATGCAGTGGGTGAACACCGATCCTTCGTGGTCTCCGGACGGTTCCCGTTTCGCACTCACCGCCGGCCCGACCGGCAGCCCCGGCATTTACCTCGCGAGCTCCGCTGGCGGCGCTTTGCAGCGGGTCCCCACTGGCCATAATTATAGTACCGAGCCGCGCTGGAATCCCGTCGTCCCGAATCAGCTCGTCTTCACTTATCAGGAGGCCGGCTCACTTCGCCTCGGGGTGCTTGATCTCGCTGCCAGTACTGTGACGCCCATCGTAACTAAGAGCCCGGTATCCATCGCTCATGCTTCGTGGTGCGCGGACGGCCGTCACCTGGTCGCCGCGCAAGGTAACGGGCTGGTCGTCATCGATAGTGTCACCGGCAAGGTGACGCGTCTCACGCCTTCGCAACTCGGCGATTGCTCCGAGCCGGACTGTTGGACGCCTCGCGCGCAGTGACTGCCCTCACTCGACGTACAGGCCGTCGGGGCGCACCGATTCTTCCGCGCTCAGGTAGAGGTTGAACTTCGCGAGCTCGGCGGGCGTGATGGACGCGCCCCTGCTGGCGGCGGCGTAGGTCTTGTCGTCGACTAGCGCGAAGACCCGGTCCTTGTCCGTGTCGCGGGCCAGCGCAAGGTAGCGCCACTGCGGCGAAGTGCGTGTATAGACGAAGCGGTGCGTCGCCGTCTGGAGGTTGGCGTAGTAGGTGCGGCCGCCGACGGTCACCTTGTCGCTGACTTTATAGCGTTCACGGTCAATCAGGAAGGCTTTGGCCATCGGCTCGCTGGTCCACTTGCTCGTGCCGAGATGCTTGGAGTTCCAGGGGAAGAAGACGGTGTCGCCGGCGATGCGTGCGCCGACAATCACCAGGTTCAACGAATCGGAGTTGATACCCGAGATTTCGGAGATGATGAACGTGCCGTCGGGATTGAGACGGGCTTCTTTGGCGCCCGAGGTCAGCATCCAGGCGGCTAGCTCGGCGCCTTGGCCCGAATTGAATTCGCTCCAGCGCTTCCGACGGGCCGCCGGCGAGGTCAGGGCATAGACCTTAGCCTGGAGGGCCTTGAGGCGTTCGGAGAAGGCGAGCAACTGGCCGCTCCAGACTTTCTGGGCGGACTGCGAGCTCGCGGCCTGCGCACGGAAGTCGACGCGGTCGATGAAGATTTTCAGCGCGCTCATGCGCATACCTTCGGCTTCCGTACGGAGCCGGCCGGCCTCGGGGAAACTGGCAGGAGGGAAGGTGCTCATCACTTCGGCGAAGAGCTGGGCGAAGCCCGCTTCTTCAAGGGACGGGCTGAGCACTTCGTCGAGGATCGCGGACTGGGCGCCCAGCAGTTCGGCGGCTCTGGCGGAGGGTGCGTCGTGCAGGACGTAGACCCGACGGTCGGCGTCGAGCGTCAGTCCCCAGCCGGCAATTTTTCTCCTCAGTGGCGCGGAGTCGACCTGACCGCGTAGCGAGAAGGAAGAGTGAGGGTCAATGTGCAGGCGACTGGCAATCACGTTGAAGCCGGGCTCGCCGCCGCGCGGCTTCTCGAAGACGGCGCGTTCAGCGCGGGTCTTAATCTCAGCGAATTGGCTGAGCTCGCTCCGGAGTATCACGAGGCTCGCCCGTGCGCTGATCTCTTCCTTGACGTAGAGACCGCTGCAGAAAGCGAGGACGTCGCCCCCGAAGCCTCGGGATAAGCCCAGTAAGGCGCCAACGCCGATCATGGCGATCAGCGCGGTATAACCGACGACCCAGTGAAGACGATTGATGGAGGTGATCTTTTTTTCGTGATCAGCGAGGGCGAGCATCGCCTGGACCTGCGTGAAGGTGTCGACGTTGGCAGGTTCGGCTAGGCCGTAGAGCAGGAGGCGTCTCCGCGTGTCGGGGTCAAGTCGCGTGGCGGCAATCTCCTCTTCGACTTCTGTGGACACGGGCTTCGAACGCCGCAGCTTGAGGGTGACACCGAATTTAAAATGGTCGGAGAGCGGCACCCAATCCGGCGACCCTTCGGGCGCGCAGAGCATGTCCGCCGTCAACGTCCCTTCAGCAATCATCGCCATAATCTCGGCTTCAGTCAGAGGTCCGCGGGTTTCGTTATCGACGTGGAGTGAGAAGTGGCGCATGCGGTCGGAGTCCATCCCTCTTCGGGCGTTTTTAATCCTGTTTACCACCAGTGGTTAGGCAAGACGAATGGACTCATCGATACCTTTTGCAAATCGCCCCAGAACCCTCTTTGCTTGGGTTCGTTCGATGGCTAATCCAGGCATCAATCAATCGCAGAAGCAGTTTCAGGGCCTCGTCCTGACGCCGCAGCTTCGCCAGTCGCTCCGCATCCTCCAGGTGCCTGCGGCCGAGCTCCTGCGCGAGATCTCGGAAGAGATGGCGGCCAACCCACTGTTGGAGGAAGTCGAGCCAGTCGACAGCGAGAGCCTGGATGCGCCAGTGCCCTTCGAACAAGCGGAAGAGGAGGGCCCGCGCGAACTCTCCTTGGGCGACGATGATTTTGATGCGTTAAAGCGTATGAAGGAGGATTGGGACGAAAGCTACTACGAGGAGATCCGCTCCCAGGGCTACACCCAGGAGGACGAGGAACGGCGCCGGCATATGATGGAGTCCGCCACCGGTGAGGCTTCGCTTTCCGAACACCTCGCCGATCAGGCCCGGACGGCCTCCGATGATCCAGCCGTGCAGGAGGCACTCAAGCTCCTGATTGCCTCGCTCGATGAGCGTGGCTTCGTCGAGGAAGACCTTTCGACCATCGCCCTGCGTTCTGGCCAGCCTTACGAGGCCGTCACGACGGCCCATGCCTTGCTGATGGCTTTCGATCCGTCGGGCATTGGCGCCCGCGATCTTCGCGAATGCTTCCTCGCCCAGCTGCGTCAGCGCGGTCGCGGCCTTTCGACCGCCGCCCGTCTCATCACCGATTGCTGGGAGCCGATGATGGGTCGACGGCTCGATGAATGCGCCCGGGTGCTCGACGTCGAACTCGACGGCATCCGCGAGGCCCTCGCCGAACTCGCCAGGCTCGAGACTATGCCGGCCCGCCGATTCTCCCGCGACGATAACCGGGTGGTCACGCCCGACGCCTCCGTCGAACTGGGTGATGACGGCAAGTGGAAGGTCATCATGGACGACCGCCATGTCCCCAAGCTCCGCCTGGTGCCCGCCTACAAGGACATGCTCGCTGGCCAGGCCCTCGGAGACAAGGAACGGGCCTATATCCTCGAGCGCATGCGTCAGGGTAAGTTCCTGATCGGCGCAATCGAAGAGCGCCAGCGCACCATCGAGAAACTCGCCCATATCATCCTCGAACGTCAGGTCGATTTCTTCGAGCATGGCCCCGCCAAACTCCGCCCGCTGACCATGACCGACGTCGCGAAGGAGATGGGCGTCCATGAGACCACCGTCGGTCGTGCCGCCGCCAGTAAGTGGATGCTGACGCCGCATGGTTTGCGCGAGTTCCGTTGGTTCTTCACTTCCGGTGTCGCGACGTCCGATGGCGGTACCGTCGCGCAGGAAGGCGTCCAGGAGCTCATCGCCGACATCCTGGCCCGCGAGAATCCCGCCGAGCCGCTGGCCGACGAGGCCATCACGGCGGAGTTACGCAAGCGCGGCGTGCAGATTGCCCGTCGCACCGTGGCGAAGTATCGCGAAGCGTTGGGCCAGCCTTCGGCGCACATGCGCCGCAAGCGTCTCTGATTAGCCGAAACGGCTAAGGACAGAGTCCCAGCCGAAGTTGGCCATGTCGGGGAAGACGAACTGCACGCCAGCCGTGAGGCCGTTCGGGAGGCGCGCGGGCGCAACGACGATGGGCAGACCGGCGAGCGAAGCGGGCGCATTGAGCGCGAGGAGGCGGCGACGATGCGTCGAGTTGGAGTCGGCCTTGCGAACGGCCCCTCCGAACGTTGCGGGCAGCGCAATGAAGTGATGGCGACGGAAGACGGTGCGGAAGGCATCAATCACGTGGGTGCGGACGGCTTCGGCGGCTCGGATCTCCTCATGGGTGCGCCCGCGGCCGACATCGAGACGTTCCCACACGACGGGATCGTAGTCCGGGCGACGGCGTTCGAGCCAGGCGGCATGCACGCGGGCGGCGGCATGGCCGCCGAGTGTGGGATATGCGTCGGCCGCTTCCGCGAAGGCGAGCCGAAGGAGCGTCGCGGCGGCGGGGTCTTCCTGGGCGCCAGCCTGGAGGGCGACGGCGCGCATGGCGTCGAGATCGTCCTTCGGGATATCCAGGCCTAGGTCGCCGGCCCAGAGGCCAGCACCGGCGGGCGGGGCTTCGCCGAGGACGGCGGCCGAGACCTGGCGGAGATCCTTGGCGGTGCGCGTGATCCATCCTTGGGTGTCGTAGCCCGGGGAGAGCGGGAAGATGTCACCGATGGGCGCGATATCAGGCGAGAGGCGTAGCCCCCAAACGCCGCAATAGCCGCAGGGAACGCGAATCGAGCCGGCGCTATCGGTCGCGAGCGCGAACGGCACCAGCCCGCGCGCGACGGCGAAGGCCGAGCCGGAACTCGAGCCTCCGGAAAGAAGTTCAGGGTGTTCCGGATGAGGGCAGTCGCCCGAGTGCGGATTTTCGCCCGTCAGTCCGAAGGCGAATTCGTTCAGCTGCGTTCGTCCGCATTCGATCGCACCGGCATCGGCTTCGAAGGCGGCAGGCAGGGTGGACGTTGTCCGGGCCGGGCCGATCTCTTCCGGCAGGAATGTCGAGCCCGCGTAGGTCGGTTCGCCCGCGCGGAAGTAGAGGTCCTTCGTGAGGAAGGGTACGCCGCCGAGCGCGGCTTCGCGTAAGGGCCAAGCGGCTTCGAAACGGCGGGTCAGCGTGGCGACGTCGGGCAGGCCGCAGAGCGAGGCGCGTTGCTCCTCGGCGCCCAGGGAGCCCAGTTTAATCAGGAAAGCTTCCGCCGCCATACGAGGACCGCGCGTGAGGGTAAACTCACGCCAATCTTCGACGGACTGCGGCAGCAGGCTCACAGCTCGAGGGGGACGCCCGGTGCGGGATCGTGCACGCGGGTGCCCGGCATCGCGCTGGCGAGGGTTTCCTTCATCCAGGCTCGCGCGGGCGGGTCGCCGTGCGTCAGGACGATGTCCTTCGGCGCGAGGTCCTTGGCGAAGTCGAGGAGCTCTTCGCGATCCGCGTGGCCGCTGAGGTGGAAGCGTTCAACCTTGGCGCGCAGAGTCGAAGTGTGGTCGAGGGACTTGAACTTGAATTCACCGCCCGGATTCATGCCGATGAGTTCACCACCCGGGGTCTCCGGGTCGCAGTAGCCGACGAAGAACACCGCATTCTCCTCGTGGTCGAGCATGTTGGCGGCGACGCGCCAAGCCGGGGTCTTCTCGACGAGCATACCGCTCGAGAGTAGATAGATACCACGTTCGGGCATATTCTTGCCGGGCTGCGTGTACTTGCGCGAGAGCGGCAGGATGCCGAGGTCGCGAAGGACTTGTCGGCTGAACTTTACCTGCTTGGTCTTCTTGCTGGCGGCATCGAGATAGTCGCAGAGATCCATGCCGAGTCCCGAGCAGAAGATCGGCACATCTGCCAAGTTGCCCGCATCGGCGGCTTCCTGGAGGAGCAGTAGAATCTCCTGCATGCGACCGAAGGCAAAGGCCGGCAGGAGGACGGAGCCGCCGTCGTCGCAGATGGCGTTGACGGCCTTAATCAGGCGCTGTTCTTCCTTGCCGCGGTCGAAGCCCGGAACCGTGGCCGTGGCACCGCGTGTGCACTCCATGACGAGCGTGTCGACCGGCGTGCGCGGGAAGTTGGCCGCCGCAACGGTGCGTTGGGCCTTGAAGTGGACGTCGCCCGTGAAGAAGTGCTTCTTCTTCCGGTGTTCGATGAGGCAGCCCACGGCGCCAGCGACATGGCCCGCGAGGTGGAAGGTGAGGGCGACTTCTTCGCCGCCGCGGCCGATCATACGCGGATTGGCGATGGGGACTGCGGCGAGGGCGTGTTCGACGCGTTCGACGTCGGTCTCGACGTAGAGAGGGTAGTCCTGATTGCCGGTTTCCTCACGCTGGCGCTTCATTACCTGGATGGAGTTGCTGAGCAGGCGGCGGACGAAGAGCGTGGTGGCCGCGGAGGCGTAGACGCGCGACGACGGGTGCTGCTTCAGCAGCAACGGTAACGAGCCCAGGTGGTCGAGGTGGCAGTGCGTCAGGATCACGCCATCGACGTTACCTTGGATCTTATCAATCTGGGGCAAGGCCTTGCGGCCATCGAGTTTGGGGTGGAGGCCGCAGTCGATCACCAGCCGCAGTCCGCCGAATTCGGCGAGCATGCAGTTGGCGCCGATCTCACGGCCAGAGTTTAGGTCGGTAAGTCGCATTAGGAAGGGTCGGAAGGAGGGGTCAGCGCAAAGACCGGTATGCGCGTGAAGACGCGTTCGCCGGATTGGGTGGTGCCGTGGAAGGAGCCCTCGGCCGTAAGGGGGCCGCCGGCGAGGTGGTAGCTGTTATAGGAGAACTTCTCGCCCGGGGGGAGGGTGGGGGTCTCGCCGACGATGCCGTCGCCCTCAACGATTTCGATGGTGCCGTCCGGGGAGCGGATAATCCATTTCCGGCCCAGTAGCTTCACCGTCTCCTGCGAGAGATTGCTGATGGTCAGGAAGTAGACGAACGCGTGAGGGGTTTCGGGGGGGAAGTTCACGTCCCTATGGTGGACCACCTTGTCGATGGTGACCCTGAGGCCTGGGAGTTCCTTTCCGGTGGGTTGCACGTTGGCCAAGACAAGAGGGCTTAGCCCCGCTACGGAAGCCATAAATCGGCCAATCGTGCGGTATTTACCCTTCCCGTCTTGCTCCTAGGGCCTGACGACCTTTGATGAA
>CAIVYX010000256.1 GCA_903910245.1 uncultured Opitutia bacterium
ATAGCGGCCGGCGGGGGCTCAAAGGGAGACCGGAAACCGGGAGGATGCTGCGGGGATTCGTTCGCCGCAGGGCGAACCCGGGTAGGGGCACGATTCATCGTGCACTCCTTAGCGGAGGGCGCGGCGAAGCCAGGCCCCTACCCTCGGCCGCCCTGCGGCGGCCAGAGTCACCTAGGGCAGCACGCGGTGCTGCCCCTACCTCAAGACAGCCAAACAAAAAGGGCGCCCGCAGGCGCCCTCTTATATTCCCCATGTCAACGTGTCCCCTTGCCCACGTGACCCTCGCGGGCTCCGCCCGCGTCAGCCCCCGATCGACTTGAGCGTGACCATATACTCAATCAAGGCAGTGAACTCCTCGACGGTGAGACCCGCGGCGAGGCCGGCGGGCATCATGGACTGCGGCAGGTGCTTCTCGGACTTCACGTCGTCGCGCTTAAGCTTGAAGACCTGGCCAGCGATGTTGCGGAGGGTGACCACGCCATCGGCTTCACCGGTGACGAAGCCCATCTGGTCGGGGCCGTTCTTCATCGTGAACACCACGGTCTGGAAGCCTTGGGCGACGACCTTGTTCGGATCGAGGATGGAATCGATCAGGTATTCGCGGGGGAACTTCGCACCGGCGGCACCGAGGTACGGCCCCTTCTGTTCGGCGGCGAGGTCGACGGCATGGCAGGCGACGCAACCCTGCTGAGTGAACAGGCGCTGGCCGTTCTTCACGTTACCGCGTCCCTTGAGGGCGGCGTTCGCGACGACCTTGGCGTCGAGCTGCGCGATCTTCTTGCCCTTACTGGCAGCGGCGAGTTTACCGGCGGCGAGCGCAGCCTGGGCTGCCTTGATCTGGAGGACGTTGTCACCCTTCATGCCTTCTTCGAGCTGCTTGTCGAAGCCCGTTAGGCCAAGGTCGCTGATGGCGTGGAAGAAGCCGAGGTCGCGCGGGTTTTTGTCGACGTGCGCGCGGACAGACTTCTTCTGCTGATCCTTGGTGAGCGGGCTGCTGAGCACATTGAGCAAGGCCTTCCAGAGAATCGTGGAGGACGCGTCGTCAGCCTTGTTGGCCATCGAGCGAAGCTTATTCACCTGGTTGCCACGCTCGGCCTCGTAGATGAAGTCGCTAATCGCCTGCGTGGCGGAAGCGGGCGCCGCGGCGTCCTTGGACCAGCCGGCGAGGACCTTCACGCGGGGTTCGAGGCCGGCGTCGCCTTCAACCTTGAGCAAGGCCTTGTAGCAATCGAAACGCTCTTCCCACTTACGGTTAGCCTGAAGGGCGGCGTCGACGAGCAGGGCCAGGTCGGCCGGACGCAAGGTCTGCGTGGCCATCGCCAGGCGGAGCGGGTCGAGGCCTTCGAGCTTGAGGTCGGTGATGGCGATGCGGTTCTTGGCGAGAATCTCGAGCGAGGCCATGCGCAGCTTGCTGGGCAGCTTAGCGTAAGCGGCTTCGATACCCTTATGGATGCGCGGCGTGGCGGACCAGGCGTCCGGAATAAAATAAGGACCACGGTCGTCCGGACGGGTGCTCCACCAATCCTTATAGTTCCAAGGCTTCTCGACGTGGTAGAGGCGAGCGAGCGTCGCGACGGCGCCGAAGCGGGCTTCGTCGTCGCCGCTCAGGCTGAGGGCGAGCAGGCCGTCGACGGCTTCGTCGGAGTGGATACCTTGCAGCGCACGGAAGGCGACGAAGCGCTGGGCCGGATCAGCCAGCGCGGCGAGGCAGGCCTTGGCGTTGCCGAGGCGAGAGAGTGCGGCGATGACGGTGTGCGGGAGGCGGTAGTGTTCGCCCGCGCCGAGCTTCGCTTCGTCGGCGGGCCACTTGGCGGCGGCTGCGAGCATGGCTGGGGCGGCTTCCTTGGCGCCGAGGCGCTGCAGCCCGATGACGGCCTGGAGGCGCACGCGCGGATCGGCGTCATTCAAGGCGTCGACGAAGAGCTGGACCGGCACGCCTTCGAGCTGCGTGGTGCGGTCGGCGAGCGCGCGCAGGGCGAACTCGCGGACGACGGCATCCTTAGCGAGCGCGACGAGGCCGGCGTTAGCCTTGGCGCCGAGCAGCTGCTTATAGGTGAAGACCGCGGCGACGCGGGCGTAGAGGTGCTCCGAGCTGGACTGCGCGATTGCGAGGACGGGCTCGCCGAGCTCGGCCTTATTGCGGTCGATGATCTGACGCTGGGTCTCGAGGCGCTGGACGGCGGACTTCGAGGAG
>CAIVYX010000257.1 GCA_903910245.1 uncultured Opitutia bacterium
CGGTGTCGGCCTGATCGCTGGCGGAGACCTTCCATTCCTTGGCGGCCTTGACGATCGGCGGCAATGAAGCCTGCAGGGTATCCTGCGTCCACGGAGCGGTGATGCCCTTCATCTCTTCGCGGATGCGGGCGACATCCTTCGGAAAGATGAGCGCCCCTTTGTTACCGAAGGAATTGCGGACGTACGACGTGACAGCGGCGATCCACTCGTCGTCATTCATGGCCATGGGCACCATCTGGGCGTCGTAGGTCTTGCCGCCGATCGGACCCGACATGCCGGCGAGCAGAACGCGAACGACTCCGTCGCGATGGCCCTTGATGGTCACGGCGTTGCCGAGCGGAGGAGCGATAGTCATCCCAGGCTTGGGGCCGTCAACAGCCATGCCCTTGCCATCATAACCGTGGCACGCAAAGCAGAGTTCGCGATAGATGGCCTGCCCTTTGACCAGCAGCTTGTTCTCTTCGCCAGTATACTCGCGACCACCGATCTGGTCGGTGCCGGTGAGGACCATGGCACCGAGCTCCTTCACGCCCTTGGAGGCGGACGTGAGCAGGACCTTCTGCTGGAACTTGGCAAAATCGGGCCAGGCTTTGACGTCATTCGAGCCAAGGATCTTGGCGGTCATGATGGTCTGGAGCGCGACATTGGGATCCTGATCGGCACCGAGCTTGGCAAAATCTTCGATAAGCGACTTGTCGCCGGCGCGGACGAGGGATTCGCCGGCACGGAGGCCCTGACGACGGAGGTCAGGGTTCTTATCCGCGAGGAACGCACGCACGGTCTTGGCGTCGAGCGCACCGAGGCCTTCAAGGGTCCAGAGCGCGTGGATGCGGCCGAGGGACTCCTTGCCGCCGAGGGCGAGCTCGGTGAGCGCGGGCACGACGGACTTGTCGCCCTTGAGGACGAGGAGCTTCTGGGCGGTATCGCGCCACCAGCCGTTCGGATGCGAGAGGTGCGCGACGAGCTGGGCCGGGGTCTCTTCGAGCATGCGCGGCTGAGGGCCGGGCTTGAAGTCCTTATGCACGAGGCGCCAGATACGGCCGTAGCCGTAGACCTTATCCAAGCCATACTGCTGAACGACTTTGCGGAGGTAGCTACCTTCCTTGACCCAGTTACCCTCCTGGATGATGCCGCGATACATATCTACGAAGTAGAGGCAGCCATCCGGGCCGTTCACCATGTTGACGATGCGGAAGTTCGGGTCGCTGGAACGGATGAACTCCGACTTGGCGTAGGGATTGCTGATGCGAGTAATGCCATCGTCGTTCGCCACCTTAGCGCGACGGATGAGTCGGCCGACGGGCTCCGAGATGAGGACGTCGCCACGTAAGTCGGCGGGCAGGCGGTCACCGCGCACGACTTCCTGGCCGCACGCAGCGGTGAAGTGGTTCAAGGTCTTATCGAGACGCGTGCGCCCAGCACCGCCCTGGTGGTCGGCCAGACCGATCTTCGGCCAGACCTGCATGAAGTCTTCGGGGAACTGCGTCTTGATGTCGTAGGCTCCGTAAAGAATCGGGGTCTGGAAATGCCAGAGGCCTTTCTCGCCACCGGCATTAGACCACCAGATCTTGCCTTGGTCATCCTGCGCGAGGCCCCACTGGCCACCGCCGTTGGGGATGGATTCCTTGAGGGGCTCCTTGGTGCCATTCCAGCGTAAGCGGTAGGCGTTGTAGGTCTGATACATCCAATTATCCATCGTCCAGATCAGGCCGCTCTGCTGGTGCTCGAGGTTACCATTCTTGGGTCCGCCCACGAACCAGGGCTCCTTGGTGTC
>CAIVYX010000258.1 GCA_903910245.1 uncultured Opitutia bacterium
TCGATGACTTATCATCGCTCGGATGAGACGCTAAAATGTCATCTCTGCGCTCATACCCGCGGAGCGCCGGCCGTTTGTCCGGCCTGCGCCGCGCCCGATATCCGTTGGCGCGGACTCGGCACCCAGCGGGTGGAGGAGGCGGTCCGGCGGGTATTGCCGCGAGCGCGGCTGGAGCGAATGGATGCAGATACCATGTCAAAAAAGCATCTCTTCCGGCAAATTCTTGGCGATTTCCGCGCCGGTAAAATTGATATTCTCATCGGTACGCAAATGATCGGCAAGGGGCTGGATTTTCCAAACGTTACCCTCGTCGGTTTAGTCGATGCGGATCTTTCGATGCACGTGCCAGATTTTCGCGCGAATGAGCGGACCTTTCAATTGCTGGTGCAAGGCCTCCGGACGCGCCGAGACGGTCAAGAGACGCTCGGCGAGGGCTTTCACGGCGGGATCCTTGACAGCGAGCACCTGACGTCGGCGGACGCCGGTAAACGCGCTGGCGGGCAGGTGCTTGGCCTCCACTGCGGCCAGGACGCCCTTCACATGGAAGGGAACACCCAGCAAGGCGCCCAGGACGGCATCCCGACGGGCAGGCGTGTATCGCGACCAGCCGGCGAGAAGCGCCACCGAGACTTCGTCCTTGGGATAGGCGACCACGGCCTTGAGCGAGGCCGCAGCGAGATCAGGCGACGACTCATCCAAGGAAAGTTTCAGCAAGGATTCCCCGGCACGCTCCCAAGGCAACCGGGCCATGAGTTTCACGGCGACGCTGCGCGCTTCGATGGTCTTGGACTGATCTATCGCGACGACAGGCGATGAATCGAGAAGCGATTGGAAAGCAGAAGGCAGGCCCGCCGCCTTACGGGACGTAAGATACCCGGACAGCAAAGCGAGCCGAATGGCCTCGGGCGCCGTACCAGCGACTTCGAGTTCGGCCGGCTTGGTCATCGAGCCCCCGAGGTAAGCCAAGACCTCCGCCATGCCGGCACCGACCTTGGCGTCCGCTGGCATGGCCGCCAAGAGCGCCTGCAGGAAAGCTGATTCGCGTCCGCCGATGCCGCTCAGCACACCGTTGCGCATCCACTTATCCTCCGCGTGCGACCACGCGGCCTGGGCGAGCTGTTGGGTCCCTGCCGCGGAGGCATCATCGCCAGCCCGGATGATCTTCGCGAAGACCGAGTCCGACAACGACGTGAACGCAGCCATGGCGACCGCAGCGCGTTCGGGTTCCTTGTCGGCTCGCACGCGCCAGATGCGTCCCATGGTCTTACCGGTCACGAAGTCAGTATGCTTGCGCACTTCTTCCGGCAGGTAATCAGGGTGCTCGATGACCTTGCGATACATGTCAGCGATATACATGGCGCCCTCCGGCCCCTTGGTCAGGTAGACCGGACGGAACCAGTCATCACGGGAGGCGAGGAACTCGCGGCCCGGATAGAGCGGAGAGGCGGCGAAGGTCGCGCCCTTGGCCGTAAGGCGATCAGCATGGACGAGGTTGCCCGTGGGGTCGCACGAGAAGATCGCCGAGAAGCACTCCGGCGTGAGCAAGGACTTACCCTGCCAGACCTTGACGCCGCAGGCGGCGCTGAACGAACCGGCATGCCCGTCGGCGGTGGTGATATTGGAACTGATCGGGAAAAGTCGGACGCCGTCGTGTCCGCCGTTGATGCCGTTGAAGGCGTCGCGCGCGTTACAGTCCTGCACGGTCTCGCTAAACGCCAGGCGCGGATTCCGCTTCAGCCATTTCGACTGGAAGGCGACATGCTGGACCGGCACGCGGTTCATGCAGATGAAGCGGTTACCTAAGTCGTCGAAACTCATCCCATACTGCGACTTCCCGTCCACCAACTCGACCTCGAGGGTCTTCGGGTTGAAGCGAATATCGGACGTCATCTTGAGCGGCGGGCGCTCCGGATGGGAAGGACACGTGACTGTGCCACCACTCAGCCCGGCAGCGAGGTAGATCCAGCCATCCGGGCCAACCGTCGGGGCGTTAACACGTAGCTGCGTGCTGCCGGTCGTGGCGAAGCCGGTGAGGAGGATGCGACGTTCGTCGGCGACGCCGTCGCCGTCGTTATCCTTCAGGAAGAGCACA
>CAIVYX010000259.1 GCA_903910245.1 uncultured Opitutia bacterium
CGTGACCAACGTGAAGCCAGGCGACCGCTGCTCGGTCGAGCCCTACATCAATTGCCAGACGTGCTACAGCTGCCGCCGCCCATTGCGCCGCCAAGGGTAGCGACATCGCCAAGATCGCGTTGCAGTTCTCGCTCCTGCATCCCGACATCACCACGACGGTCTCCGGCAGTGCCAATCCGGTCAACATCCGCAACTGGGCCAAGTGGGCCGCGGAACCGATCGACCAACAGCTTCTCGCCGAAGTTCACGCGATCTTCGCCCCGGTCAAAAATCTCGGCCACCTCGAAGGGCTGAAGGAAAACAACTGAGCCGATGAAAGCTATCCGTCTCGACCAGCCGCAGCAGTTCACGCGGATCGATATCCCTGAGCCGCCTGCGCCCGCCGCCGGCGAAGCGGTCGTCCGCGTCCACCGCATCGGCATCTGTGGCACCGACTACGGAGGCTATCTCGGCAAGATGCCGTTCTATTCCTACCCGCGCATCCCAGGCCATGAGCTCGGGGTCGAGGTCCTCGCCGTCGGCCCGGGCGTGACGAACGTGAAGCCAGGCGACCGCTGCTCGGTCGAGCCCTACCTCAATTGCCAGACGTGCTATAGCTGCCGTCGCGGGTTCACGAACTGCTGCGAGAACCACCAGACGCTCGGTGTGATGTGCGACGGCGGTATGGCCGAGAAGTTTTTGCTGCCTGCCCGTAAGCTCCACATCTCCACCAAGCTTTCCTACGACCAGCTCGCGCTCGTCGAGACGCTCGCCATCGGTTGCCACGCTGTCGATCGCGCCGCGCCCAAGGCCGGTGAAACCGTCCTCGTCATCGGCGCCGGCCCGATCGGCCTCTCGGCCGTCGAGTTCGTCAAGGTCTCTGGTGCGAAGTGCGTCGTGATGGACATGAACGCCGACCGCCTGATGTTCTGCACGGACGTCATGAAGGTGGACGGTGTTATCCAGGCCAAGGGCGATGGTTCCGAAGTCGCTGCGCTCGCCGCCCTTACAAACGGCCAGCTGGCTGACGTTGTCATCGATGCCACGGGCAGCAACAAATCGATGGTCGCTTGCTTTGCTTACGCGGCCTTCGCCGCCCGCGTGGTCTACGTGGGCATCACGCAACAGGACCTGATCTTCCCGCACGCCCCGCACCTGCATCGTCGCGAGCTGACCATCATGGCCAGCCGTAACGCCCTCTCGAAGGACTTCGCCCGCATCATCAAGCTGATCGAAGACGGCGTGATCGACACGAAGCCCTGGATCACGCATCACGCGAAGTTCGAAGACCTGATCGCGACCTTCCCGACTTGGCTCAAGCCGGAGTCCGGCGTGATCAAGGCGATCGTCGACGTGGTCTGACGTCATGCGCCTCGACGCTCACCAGCACTTCTGGTCGTACGACGCGGCGCAATACCCGTGGATCCCGCCGGGCTCCCCGCTGCACCGCAGCTGGCTGTCCGATGATCTGGCCGCGCTGCAGCAGCCGCTCGGCTTCGAGGGCTCGATCGCCGTCCAGGCCCGTCAGGTGATCGGCGAATCCGACTGGCTCCTCGGCCTCGCGGATAAGCACGCGAACGTGAAAGGCGTCGTCGGCTGGGTCGACCTGCGCTCCGACCGCGTCGAAGCCGATCTTTCACGCCTCGCCGCCCACCCGAAGTTCGTCGGCGTCCGGCACGTCGTCCAGGAAGAGCCGGATGACGACTTCATGCTGGGGAAGGATTTCCAGCGCGGCATCTCGAAGCTGCATGCGCACGGCCTGACCTACGATATCCTGATCTACCCCAAGCAGCTCGAGGCCGCCATCCGCCTCGCCGAGAATTTCCCGCAGCAGCCCTTCGTCCTCGATCACATCGCCAAGCCGCACATCAAGGACGGCACGACCGAGCCGTGGAAGTCGCAGCTCCATCGCCTGGCCAAGCTCCCGAACGTCCATTGCAAGGTATCCGGCATGCTCACCGAGGCCGACCATAAGAATTGGAACGCCGAGCAGTTCCGTCCGTACCTCGATACCGTGTTCGAGGCCTTCGGCCCGTCGCGCTTGATGTATGGTTCCGATTGGCCGGTCTGTCTCTTCGCGGGTAGCTACGAGCAGGCCTTCCGTCTCGTCGACGATTATGCGCGCGGCCTCACCGATCCCGAGCGCACCGGCCTCTTCGGCGGCAACTGCGCCCGCTTCTACTTCGCCGGTAAGCGCTAGCGGATAGCGGTGTTGGCGTCCTTCGTGACCTTGAAGATCCAGCCGTTGGCTTGCATGTCGATATTGAGCCCGCGCTTGTCCTTGGTGATTTCGGCTGGTACCGGCTCTGTACTGCAGCGAAAAAGCTTCAGCTTTCCCTCGCCTTCGTATTGTCCGTTGATCTTGGTGCCGGACTTCGCGACTTCGATGGCGAGGTAGCAGTCGAAGACGCCACCCGGGGTTTCGCCAATCAGCACCTCGACGGGTATCTTGGTCCCCTTGGTCACTTGAATCCAGGGGCCGGCCTTGAGGCGATGCAGGCTCCCCGGCTTGCGGTCGACCTTGTATTGCTCAGCGACCTTGACGTCGAAGTCCTTGTAGTTGCCGTCCTTGCCAGCGAAGTAGGTCTCATAGCCATCATCGAGGGCGATCTTACGATTCCAGCGCACGATCAGGAAGTCGTCGCCCGAGCCCACGAAGCGGAAGGGCAGGGAGCTAGGCACCTCGACGTAGCAACGATAGTGGATGACCCACCGGGAGGGTTTGACCTGCTTCTCGACTTCGAAGGCCTTGGGCGCGTCGTTGGCCGAGCGCCCGGTGATGAATAACTGGCCAGAGATGAGCGTGTCGGGCGCCTTGTAGAACTTCTGCAGCTTCCCCGGACTCCAGCCGCTTTCAAGGAAGTCGCGCACGGCCCCACGATAGGGAGCTATCCCCGTCTTGCCGTCCATCATCGCGGTGGGCTTGCGTTCGGAACTCTGCTTAAGGTCGTAGAAAGTGCCGATGAGGCCGCCGGTGCCGACGGATGTGCTGCCCTTCATTCCGAATAGGGAAACGAAATTCCGACCACCGCCGACGCCGGTACCCTTGCCTGCGCCGATGCCGCCGCCGGATCCGCCGCCGAAGCCTTTCGAGCTACCGCCGCCCACGGCCCCGGCGGTGGCCAGTGGGTTCGCCATCGTTGGCACGCTACTGATGGCCACGGAAGCGTTGGCGTTCTTACTGGTGATGCGCGAGCTGGTCTTGGTCAGCGCCTTCACGTTCTTGGGCTGGAGTTTGGTTTTATATTCTTTGGCCTTGGGTCCGCCGGATCCGCCGCCGGCGCCGGTCGCGAACGTGTTCGGGTCCTTCTTCCCCGAGAGATCGGTGACGGTCGAGACGACCCAGATGACGGCTATGATCACCAGTAGCAAGTGGATGATGATCGAAAGCGCCAAGCCTTCCCCGCCTAGCCGTTGCCAGAGCGTACGGTTAGGTCGATGCAGCGGCGTCGAGGGGGACGTCTCCGCGGATTCGTCCTGGGGTGAGGACATACAAGCATTCCACTGTGAGCCTGTGGGTATACAACCGCCAATCCGTACATCCCGGGTAGGCGGTCGGTGAAATACCATAATATTCGCCGAGTCTTGCCCCTTGGCCCTCCTCACCCATCTTGGCGGCATGGATTCACGCCTTCACGACCTCGAAGAACGCCTCACCTTCCTCCAGCGCCACGTGGAACAGCAGGACCGCGTCATCCTCGAGCTCTCCCGCGAGGTGTCCAAGCTGTCCGATCGTCTGGCCCGCACCGAAGCGAAGCTGACCCAGTCCGCCGGTGCCAGCGATCAGGCTCCGCCTGCCGACGAGCGCCCGCCGCATTGGTAAGTCGAACCATGTGCGGCCGCGTCACCCAGTTTTCTCGTTGGGAAGAAATCGTCAAAAACCTCGCGGCTCCGTCGGCTGAGGTCTCGCCACGTTATAACATTTCGCCCGGTACGCCGTTGGTCTCCGTCCGCCGCGAGCAGGGCGTCCTTCGCACCGAAGCGCTCCCGTGGGGCTTCGTGCCGGCCTGGGCGCCGGCCGACGAACAGGAAGGCCACGCCAACGCCCGCGCGGAAGGCATCTTCGATCGCCCGACGTTCCGTGACTCGGCCCGCCATCGTCGCTGTGTCATCCCGATCGACGGCTATTACGAATGGAAGACGGAAGGGAAACTGAAGTCCCCCTATTATTTCCGCGCGGCCGATGGCGGCCCACTCGCAGTCGGTGGGCTCTGGTCGCTCCACCTCGCCGCCGACGGCACGCACCGTCGCACGCTCTGTCTGGTGACGGTCGCGCCGAATCGCGAAGCGGGCGAAGTCCACTCCCGCATGCCGGTCGTGCTCTCCGGCGCTGATCGCCAGGCCTGGCTCTCAGAAAAGGCTTTCGCCGTCGAGGATTTCGCCCGCCTCGCCGTCACCGCTCCTGACCGAGCTTTGTCGATGCATCGCGTGTCGCCCGACGTCAATCGGGTCGCGATTGATACGGAGCGACTGGTGCTTCCGCTGGTCGGTGCGATGGACCAGCCGGACTTCTTCGGGGATTTGCTTGGCTAACGGGGCGTTTTTGGACAGACCTCTGGCATGGCCGAGCCGACGCATATCCCGAAAATCGTGGAGAAGCCGTGGGGCCGCGAAATCTGGTATGCCGATCAAGCCGCTTACGCCGGTAAGGTGCTCGAAGTGAAGCAGGGCCGCCGCCTCAGCCTGCAATACCACGAACGCAAGACGGAGACGCTTTACCTCCTTTCCGGCAAGGTTCTCCTCACCTTCCGAGCGATCGCATCCGGCGAGACTCCGGCCGTATCCCTCGTCACGCCGGCCGACCAGCGCGTCTGGCTACCGGGTCAGGCCTTGCACGTGCCAATGCGCACCATCCACCGCTTCGAAGCCCTCGAGGATAGCGTGCTGCTCGAAGTCTCCACGCCTGACCTGACCGACGTCGTCCGCCTGCAGGATGACTTCTCGCGACCCGCTCGCGACTGACCCTTTCTATTCCTATGCGTAAAGTTTTGGCTTTTGACCTCGGCGGTACGAAATTCGCCTTCGGCGTCGTCAACCAGGACGGCACCGTCCTCGGTTCCGGCCGAGTCGAGACGTTCGCCGAGAAGGGACCGCAGCAAGCCTGCGAGCGCGTGGCCGAGGCAGCCCATCAGCTCCTCGCCGAACTTAAGCTCAAGCCGGTTGACTTCGTCGCTATCGGCGTGGCTTCCCCGGGTCCGCTCGATATCGCTCGCGGTTGCGTCGACGGCTCGCCCAATCTTCCCGGTTGGACTGGCTTCTCGATTACGGATTTTCTGAGCAACTCCTTCGGCGGCCTGCCTGCGCGCATTGATAACGACTGCAACGCCGCTGCGCTCGGCGAATACCGCTTCGGCGCCGGCAAGGGCAAGAAGAACGTCGTCTATATCACGGTCTCCACTGGCATCGGCGGCGGTGCGGTTATCGACGGTCGCCTGATGCGCGGCTCCAACGGCAACGCGGCTGAGCTCGGCCATATTCCTCTGACGATGGACGGGCCTCGCTGCGGCTGTGGTAATCCTGGCTGCTGGGAAGTCTATGCCTCCGGTACCGCCATCGCGCGCCGCACCCGCGAAGCGCTCACGGCTGGCCGCCCATCGAGCATCGTCAAATTCGCCGGCAGTATCGACCAAGTCACGACGCACCACCTCTTCCAGGCGATGGCTGAAGGCGACGCACTCGCCAACGAGATCTGGGCGGAGTCCATCAACTACCTCGGTCGTGGCCTCGGCGCAGTGATCAACACTTTCAACCCGGATGTGATCGTCGTCGGTGGCGGCGTGACTGCGGCGGGTGATGCTCTCTTTGTCCCAATGCGCAAGAGTGCCAATAACTACGCCTTCCCGCGCCTCTCGGCGGTCTGCACGATTGTCCCGGCCGGCCTCGGCGGTAACGTCGGCGTTGTTGGTGCGGCGGCCTGCGCCTTCGAGCACGTCAGCTAAGAGCGCCTCGTCGCGATGCGCGTCTCCGTCGTCATCCCGGCGTTCAACGAGGAAAAACTCCTGCCCGCGACGCTTGCGTCCGTGCAGGTGGCGGCCGCGGCTTTTCTTTCCCGCGGCTGGACCTGGGAATGCGTGGTCTGCGATAATAACTCGACCGATGGCACCGCGGCTTGCGCCCGCGCCGCTGGGGCGGTGGTCGTCTTTGAGCCCGTGAATCAAATCGGTAGAGCCCGCGATGCGGGGGCGCGCGTGGCTATCGGAGATTGGCTGGTCTTCATCGACGCAGATTCGACTCCTTCGACCGAGCTCTTCACGGCCATCGCCGACCAGATTGCCGCCGGTCGTGCGTTGGGCGGTGGCAGTACGGTCGAACTAGAACTCGGCACGCCGCGCTACGCCCGCACCGTCTGCGGATTCTGGAATCTTTGGAGTCGGCTCGTCGGATGGGCTGCCGGGTCGTGCGTATGGGTCGAGGCCGCGGCCTTCCGCGAAGCCGGTGGCTTTGGGACGGAATACTACGCTGGAGAAGAAGTCTTTCTCAGCCGTCGGCTCAAGCGTATCGCCCGTCGCCGTGGCCGCCGCTTCGTCATCCTGGCCGATCACCCACTGCGTACTTCCTCGCGCAAGCTGAAGCTCTATACCGTCACCGAAGCGGCCCGCTTCTTCCTTCGGATGCTCTTCACCGCGGGGCGCGCGGCGAAGCGTCCGGAGAACTGCGATATCTGGTACGACGGTCGGCGCTGACCGCGCTCAGAGCCGCTGACGCTTCCACTTTGGAATCGGGAAGACGGTAATCTTATCCGAGCGCACCTCGACATCATCGCGGTGCCGCAAGGCCTTGGCTTCGGCGTCCGTGACAATCTCGTAGTGTCGCGCCGCGGTGATAAGATCAGCGATCTCCCAGCAGTCTTTCGGATTGTTCACCCATTTCTCGGGCGGCAGGCGGCTCAGGTCGTAAGGCTTGGAATAGCTCCGTAGGGTCTTGCGCGGGCCTTTGGCGTATTCGTGGAAGTAGGACATCGCGAGCTCGCGGACGCTGCGGTACACCGGGTCACGCCAGCGGAGGCAGACGTAGTTGGTCTTGGAGATGGCTCCCCACTTACCGTTTACTCGGAAGGGCGCGATGACATGGTCCATGTCTTGGTGCGCGCTGAAGTCTAAGAGTAGGGGAGGGTGGCCCTGAAGCCAGAGCGCGAAGGCCGCGACCATGGCGCCCTCGATACAATGGGCCTGGCGAACCTTCAGCGTTAGCTCAACCGACCGGGCGGTATCGCCCTCGGGCTCGAAGTTCTGCGGGAAATCGACGAGGAAGTCCTGGACGGCCCGCGGCGTGGACAGGCGGGCCAGCGTGCGTGCCGCCGGGAGGCTGAGGCCACGCTGCTGCGCGAGTCGGGTCCGGACGGCGAGCGACATGCCTTAAGGTCTAGCCGCCCGCCCCGATTCCTCAAGGAGCGAGTGTGCCGCCGCTTTCGGATTGGCTAACCTCCCGGCCTGCGTTTGCCTGCCTCCGTCCGCCATGCCGATCTCCGATAACACCTGCGCCGACTGCGGCGGCAACTGACATGGATGCCCAAACCCTCCGCGACGGGCTGCTCCAGCTCATCTTGCTGATCATTTCGATTGGTCTGCATGAGTTCGGACACGCCTGGATGGCCGATCTGCGGGGCGACCCGCTCCCCCGCATGCAGGGCCGCGTGACGCTTAACCCTTTCGCGCACGCGGATCCGATTGGCACGATTGCGATCCCGGCGGTCATGATCTTCCTCAGCCCGGGCTTCGGACTCATCGGCTGGGGTAAGCCGGTCCAGATTTCCCTGCCTAATCCGAAGACCCGCCGGATGGACGATATCTACATCACTTTAGCCGGGCCGGCGATGAACCTCGTGCTCTGCTTCGCCTTCGCTGTCATCGGCGGGCTGGGGAACTTCGACCCGAAGACCCAGGAGGTGATCATCCGCTTCTTGGTCGGCGGCATTTACCTCAACGCAGGACTCGTGGTCTTTAATCTCATCCCCTTACCACCCCTGGATGGCTCCCGGCTAGCCCTTCGCCTTGGACTTTACTCCGAGGAGTTGTTCCTGACCTTGGCGCGCTGGGGTTTCGTCATCCTGATCATCCTTATCAATCTGCCCCCGTTCACCCGGGTGATGCATTCAGGCATTGTCATGCTGGCCTCGCCTTGGTTCGGGCTCTGGGACCTGCTCTCCTGAGCGCGGGCCTGGCCACGAGAGGCTTGCCTATTCGCCGCCTTCGGGCGAATCTCCGGGCATGCAAACCCTCGGCGAACGTCTCCAAGAAGCCCGTCAGCGACTGGGCGTGACCCTCCGCGAAGCGGCGGAGTTCACCAAGATCCGCACCGATTACCTCCAGTCGATGGAGGCCAAC
>CAIVYX010000260.1 GCA_903910245.1 uncultured Opitutia bacterium
CCCCTTAAAGCGAATAGGTCCCCGTCTCCTGTCTCAGCCTATACTCAATACTCCATACTCCATACTCGATACTCTCGTATCCTCCTTTCCTCGATTTCAAATGCTCTCCCTCGCTCTCATCGTCGGAACTCGCCCCGAGTGCATCAAGCTCGCGCCGGTGTTCGCTGAGCTGCGTCGCGCGGGCAAGGTGCGCCCGCTCCTCGTCTCGACTGGCCAGCATCGCGAGCTCCTTGATCAGGCCCTGGGTTCGTTCGGGCTCAAGCCCGACATTGATCTCGGCCTGATGCAGCCTGGACAGTCGCTGCCTGAGCTCACGAGCCGCGTGATCACGGGGATGTCAGCCTGGCTCGCCGAAGCGAAACCCGCCGCCATCATCGTCCAAGGCGATACCACCACGGTACTCGGTTCGGCCATGGCTGCCTTCTACGCGGGTATCCCCGTCGGCCATGTCGAAGCGGGACTCCGTACCGACGACCTCCGCTCGCCTTTTCCGGAAGAGATGAACCGCCGCGTGACCTCGACGCTTGCTCGCTGGCATTTCTGCCCGACCGAAGGCGCCAAGGCCAATCTCCTGCGCGAAGGCATTTCTGCAGCCCATTGTCACGTCACCGGCAATACCGTCATCGACGCCTTGCTCGCCACCCGGGCGCGGATCGGCGGACTCGAAGCCGCCGCGGTCGGCGCTCGCCTCGGCATCGCCCCGACCTTCGTCGCCTCACATCTCGCGGTGTCAAAATCCCGCTGGATCCTCGTCACCGGTCATCGTCGCGAATCCTTCGGCCCTGGTTTTGAGAATCTCTGCCGCGGTATCCGCCAGTTGGTCGACGCTCATCCGGATCTCGGCGTCGTCTACCCTGTGCACCTCAATCCGCAGGTCCAGGAGCCGGTCCGTCGCCTGCTCGGTGGTCATCCGCGCATCGCGCTCGCCGCGCCGGCCGCCTACGAAGACTTCGTCTGGCTAATGGATCGATCGACCTTCGTCCTCACCGATTCCGGTGGCGTGCAGGAAGAAGCTCCCTCGCTCGGCAAGCCCGTGCTCGTCATGCGCGATAATACCGAACGCCCCGAAGGCCTCGCCGCCGGCACCAGCGAACTCGTCGGCACCGATGCCGCACGCATCGTCGCTGCCGCGACTCGTCTGCTTTCCGATCCCGCCGAATACACCCGCCGCTCCCAGCTTCGTAATCCTTATGGGGATGGAACTGCTGCGGTGAAGATCGCCAGATTGGTCGAAGCAGAATTACAAAATTAGTTGACCCGTTGATCAGTGGGCCGGTTGGCCAGAGCGATGCACCGTTAGTTGACCCGTTGACCGGTTGGCAAGTTGGCAAGAAGAGAGACAGCCGAGGGGAGACCGGAAACCAGAAAGTATGCTGCGGACATTAGTAACAACCCCAGCCAATCATCCGGTCTCCGGTTCCCCTTTGAGTTAATGCCGCTCTCTCCGGCCAACTGGCCAACCGATCAATTGATCAACTTGGTCTTCCGTCCCCTCAATTAGTTGCGCCTCCTCTATTTCCATCAACATTTCGCGACCCCTCGGGGCGCGAGCGGCACGCGCTCCTATGAATTCGCGCGGGCGCTGATTGCACGTGGACATCAGGTGACGGTCATCTGCGGCGCGCATCAGCTCAGCGGGCTCGAGTTGCCTTACGACGACGCCAAGGGCTGGCATCACGGCCAAGTGGACGGTATCGATGTCATCTCGCTGCCGCTGACCTACTCGAACCGCGATTCCTTGTTTCGCCGCGGCTGGACCTTCCTCCGTTTCGCTCTCCGCTCTGTCCGCCTCGCGCTCACGCTGGATTGCGACCTGGTCTTCGCGACCTCCACGCCGATCACGGCGGTCATCCCTGGTCTCGCCGCCAAATGGCTGCGCGGCAAACCGTTCGTCTTCGAGGTACGCGATCTCTGGCCTGAACTCCCCCGCGCCCTCGGGATGCGTAATCCGTTTCTCCTTGGAGGTATGTCCCTCCTGGAGTTCCTCGGTTATCGTTCCGCCGACGCCTGCATCGGCCTTTCCCCTGGCATCGTCGAAGGCATCCGTGCCCGCGCCGCCGAACGTCTCCCCGTCGCGATGATTCCCAACGGCTGCGACCTCGAGGTCTTCCATCCTTCGAAGCGTGCCAAGCTTACGCTCCCGGGCATCGG
>CAIVYX010000261.1 GCA_903910245.1 uncultured Opitutia bacterium
CCCATTGGTCACCGCCACGACATGCTGCGCGCCGATGAAGCGCGCGAAGTCTGACTGAAAGCGGTCGATGAATTCCCCTTTGGAGGAGATCCAGGTGCTCTCGAGGCATTGTTGGACATACGCCATCTCGTTGCCGCCGAGTTCTGGACGGTAGACGGGGATTCGGATGGCGGGGAGAGCCGTGCTCATCGGTTTACTGATAGTGTCCGTACTAGGCCCCGAGTCAATCGCCCCGCATCCGGTCCCAGAATCGTGCTAGGGCTCCGGGCTTCTCCGGCGGGTTGAGTACGTTGATGTAGAAACTGTTTACGTGCAGCGAGGAGTCGAAGCGGAAGGGGAGGCCCGCGAGCATCTCCCTCATCTTATCGACCCCGAAGTGGCCATGCTCCACGCAAAGGACGCTCGGCAGCAAGGCCCCTTGACGCATGCTCTCGATGGCAGGCGCCTCGTGGCCTTCGATGTCGAGGACGAAGAGGTCGAGGCGGGAGATGCCAGCCTCCGCGATCAATTCCGGATAGGTGACGGTCCTTACGTCGTAGTCCACGAAGCGGCAGCCTTCTTTGATAAGCTCTGCGTGGTGGCCCGGCTGGTGGGTCAGGCTGCCGTTGCCGAAGTTTTCTCCATGTACGGGGGAGATGACGTGGGTGAAGCGCGCCACTCCGGAAAGATTAGAAAGCGCGGCATGCACGTTGGTCGAGTTTGGACGATTACGTTCTAGCTGCGCGAAGATAGGCGGCGAGGCTTCGACGTTCACGCCATGCCAGCCGCGGTGCTTTTCAAAGAAGTAGCAGCTGCTCTCAGCGATACCGTCATAGGCGCCGCATTCCAGCGCGACACCGCCACGGAGCGTGGGGAAGAAGCGTTCGAAAACGTACCGGTCAACCGGCGGTTCGAACTGACCGTAGAAGCGACGTTTACTCATCGGAAAATCAGCGGGAGAGGAGCTTGCTCCACCACGAGGCTTTCGCAGGGGGGAGCTTGGGTGTCGGTTTCGGCATCGGCTGGGGCGCCGTAGCGCTACCGAAGCCTTCGGGTGCCGGCGGTAAGGCCTTGCCATCGCCAAGCAGGATAGCGATTTCGCGGCGCGCATTAAATGCATAAGCGACATCAGCCGCCGTTTTCGCCGCCCCGGCGCTGCATTCCAGAAGTCGGACGGCTTCGGGAATCACGAAGTCGAAATAGGGGCCGGCCACGATCGCGCCGCCGGCAGGGGCTAGTTCTTGCCAAGTTTGAGCGTCACCGATTCGGCAGGATGTGACTCGATAGACTTGCTCAGCCCATAAAGAGGTGGGGTGCACAATCACCACGTCATGCCGGCAGAAGACGCGCGCGCCGATGTCCCGCGCAGCGAGGCAAAACCCTACGAGGAGGCCTTTTTCATATCCGGCAGGCATCCTCACCCCTTTGTCGAGCAGCGAGGTGCGGAAAAGCAGGCAGCTTCCAACCGAAGATAACTCGGTCAGCGCTCCGGGGCCTCGGGGTAGGGCTTGGAGCTCGGCCAAATTGGCGACGCGTTGCCCTGCGAGGTCGCGGAAGCCCCATGCGTCATAGAAGTTTTCGCCGAGCATGACGATCGGCGCGACGATATCTTGGTTCGGCTCCATCAGGAGCTCGATGAGGTCGCACGGGAATGAAAGGTCGGATTCAACCCAGAGGGTATGTTCGCTTGGTGTCGTCAGCGAGGCGTCCAGAGCGAGATTGCCGGTACGCGCCCAGGCGATCGACCGTTCATGCATGAAGCAGGTAGGCGCGCCGCGTGGACCTTCGAAGACGAAATTCACCCGCGGATCGGTCTGCGCTTCGAGCAGAGTCGGATCGGTGAGCGACTCGCCGTCCACCACGACAGTGACGGAGCCGAGTTCATAGCCCCGCTCCGTGAGCGCCTTGACCTGATGAAAGAACGAATGGGTATAGGCACTTCCTTGCCGGAGCGCGCTGCAAAGGTTGATTCGCGGACTCATGCCTTTAGGCGGGTGGGCGAGACACCGGCTGATAGCAGGCGTCGGGAAGGAATCTCCTGCGGATGTTCCGGCGAAGGACATGAAGGTGGTTGCGCTTCCGGAAATA
>CAIVYX010000262.1 GCA_903910245.1 uncultured Opitutia bacterium
CTGTGTGGAGGGTCAGCTTGCCGAGGGGGTTGCCGTAGATGCGCCGCAGCCACTTCTCGCCGTAGACCTGTTCGGTCTCCATGCGGCCGGTATGGCGGTTGAGCAGGGTGATGGGGGCGTCGGCTTCCATGCGGGCAGATTTGCCAAAAATGGGCTTCAAGGGAACCATATATCTGTCAAAACACTCCTTACCCCCATGTCGCGCCTGGCCCTTGTCCCTCTTCTCTTCGCAGCGCTCGTCATGGCCCAGCAGGGACCCGTCAAGAAGACCCCCGAGGTCATCAAGGCCGAGATCGAGACCGATGTCATCCGCGCGCGCCTTGACCTCGCCTCTTCGCAGCGTCGTCTCGCCGCGCTGACGCAGACGCTCGAGATTCGTAAACTCGAAGCCGAAGCCGCCCTCCGCGCCGCCCGTGCCGATGCCGCCGCTGCTCCCGTCGACGCCGAGCAGGCGAAACTCAAACTCGATGCTGCGCTCGCCGCCGCCAAGGCTGCCGTCGCTTCCGCCGATAAGGATCGCGCCCGCGCCGAACTCGAAGTGCAGGCCCGCCTCGCCACCGCCGAAGTTTCCGTCGAATACGCCAAGGTCTCGTCCGTCGCCCAGATCGCCCGGCTCCAAGCCAAGGCCGCCGATATCGCGAGCGGTGCCCTGGTCAGCTACCCGAAGGATCCCCTCATCGATGGCGTCCTACACATCTCCGATCGCCGCATCCCGTTCAACGGCCGCGTCGACGATAAGCTCGCCCAGTTCGTCTGCGGCCGCATCGCCTTCTACAACGCCATCGATAGCGAAGCCCCGATCTTTATCGTCATCGACCGTTCGCCGGGCGGCTCCGTGATGTCGGGCTACATGATGCTCCAGGCCATGGAGACCTCCAAGGCCCCGGTCTACGTCGTCGTGAAGGGTTACGCCGCCTCGATGGCCGCGATCATCACCACTCTCGCCAAGCGCTCGTTTGTCTATCCGCAGACCATCGTACTGCACCACCAGGCCTCCGTGGGCCTGGCCGGTAACGTCACCCAGCTCAAGGAGCAGCTCAAGTGGAGCAAGGTCTGGTGCGAACGTATCTTCGTGAAGGTCGCCGCACGCATCGGCACCGACGTCGATGACTTCGTGGCCCAGATGTACAAGGGCACCTCGACCGGTGACTGGAAGGTCCTCGGCGACGAGGCCGGCCGCCGCAAGTGGGTGACCGATGTCGTGGACCGCATGTCCGAAGACTCGCTCCTCAC
Organism: uncultured Opitutia bacterium; assembly: GCA_903910245.1. Taxonomy (GTDB): domain Bacteria; phylum Verrucomicrobiota; class Verrucomicrobiia; order Opitutales; family UBA953; genus UBA953. The sequence continues at coordinate 1,234 of CAIVYX010000262.1, forward strand.
CGCCTCCGCCGAGCCGCCCATCCAGGCCGAACCCAATCCCGATGGCTTTAACGCCGGCAAGACCCAGGACGGACGCATCCGCCAGCAGCTCCCGCTCCTCGGGCCGTGCGATCTCTGGTGGATGTACGATCCCACCGTCGAATTCGTCCTCCGCTAACTTTAAACCAAAATACCCTCATGCATCTCCGCACCTCCCTCCGCGTCCTCGCGCTCGCCGTCCTGACGGTCGCGCCCGTGTTCGCCCAGCAGACCAAAGCCAAGCGCGCCGCCGCGCCGGTGGCTGACGCGCCCGCCGCGGCTTCCGCGGCCGCGCCGGTCGCCGCGCCGACCACCATCGCCCCGGGCGCGCCGATTCCGCGCGACGAGCTCACGCCCGAGCAGAAGGTATCGATGAAGGAAGCCGACCGCATGCGCGGCGAGAAGGCCCGCATCGACGCCGAGCTCGCGCTCGCCGACGCCAAGCGCACGGAAGAACTCGCCCCGCTCAACGCTGAAGTCACCCGCCTGACCGCTGAGCGTGCGCTCCGCCTCGCCAAGGCTTCGGCCGAAGCCGCCGCCCTTGAAGACGAGCGCGCCAAGCTCGAGCGCCAAGCCGGCCTCGAAGCTGCCCGTTCCAGCGCCCGCCTGACGGAGCGCTCCAACAAAATCCGCGAACTCGAAGCCGAAGCCAAGCAGCTCCAGCTCGAAGCCGCTAACACCATCGCCCGCCTCTCCAATGAGATCCAGCGCTTCCAGAAGGAAGACGAGGCCCGCAAAATTGCCAGCAAGGCCAAGCCGAAGTATCTCAAGGATCCGCTCGTCGACGGCGTGCTGTATATCAGCGATCGCCGCATCTCCTTCAACGGCGCCGTGACCGAGCAGCTCGCCGACTACGTCTGCACGCGCATCTCCTTCTATAACAACCAGTCGTCCGAGTTCCCGATCTTCATCGTCGTCGACAACTCCCCGGGCGGCTCCGTCGCCGCGGGTTACCAGATTCAGAAGGCCATGGCCGCGTCCAAGGCCCCCGTGCACGTCGTCGTCAAGGGCTTCGCCGCCTCGATGACCGCCGTGATCTGCACGCTCGCCGAGCGCTCCTACTGCTACCCGAACACCATCATCCTGCACCACCAAGCCTCGAACGTTGTCCGCGGCAATATGACCGTGCTCAAGGAGCAGATCGACTTCACCAACCAGTGGTTCGACCGCCTCGCCACCCCCGTCGCCAAGAAGATGGGCATCTCGCTCCCGGAATTCGTGAAGCAGATGTACGCCAATGACTCTACCGGCGACTGGCAGGCTTTTGGCGACAAGGCCAAGGAACTCAAGTGGGTCGACAACGTCATCGACCGCATCGAAGAGACCGCCGTACTCGACCTCCTCCCCGTGCCCGTCGCGCCGCCTGCCATGATGCCGATGCCGCTGCCGCCCACCCGCACCGAAATCTCGGGCGTGACCTCGCGCGTCGACGACAAGGGCCGTCCGTATTTCGAACTCCCCGCTCTCGCCAATCCCTTCGACGCCTGGTGGCTCTACGATCCGCAGGGATTATATCGCGCGCGCTGAGTGGGTAGGGTCGGGACCGCGTCACGACATAGAGAAAGGCCGCCTGATGGGCGGCCTTTTTGTTGAGAGGCATCCTGAGGTAGGGACGTGATTGCCATCACGTCCGTTCGCGGACGGATATCCGGCATCAGAGCGACTGGCTAAGACCCGACGACTGCGCTCCGGCGGTTTCTAACGGCGGCGATGGCAATCACCGCCCTACCCAGGGCAGGTGGTAGCGGTAAGCGGTTGGCGGTTGGGAAAATATCGCCCGGGACCTGTACCTGCACCTGAATACCTGAACCAGATACCCGATGGCCGAGACCTGTGACCTGAGAATGGTGCCAGCTAGGTCGTGACGCGGTCCCGACCCTACCCAAGGCATCCCTTGCCAACTTGCCAACGGGTCAACGGGTCAACTCTGGTTCGGGCCGCTTGCGGCCCGAGCCTATCCGACTTGCACCGTCTGAAATAGGCGGCTTGATGGTCGGATACCCCC
>CAIVYX010000263.1 GCA_903910245.1 uncultured Opitutia bacterium
CGTTCGAGCAGTCGGCGGATAGCCGACACGGAAGAGTGCTGTGTCCATTCCTCGCCGAAGAGGTTCGGGCGGAATTGGACGAGGATCCATTCCACGCCGGCTTGGCGGCCTTTGCGGTCGTTACGGAAGTCGTGCGGTAGGTCGGAACCGAGGAGCAGAATCTCGCCTGCCTTGAGTGGCGCCATCTTGTCGCCGATCCAGCGTTCGGTGCCGCCTCGAAGCAGGAAGAAGATTTCGTGCTCGGGGTGGTGATGCCAGACGCAGCCGAAGTCGCGTTGGCTCAGGTGCTCACACGCGACGAGTTCGTTCGCGGAGACGGGAGATTGCTGTTCCTTGATGAGGCGCACGCTTATTTCTTTTTAGGTGCGGCGGCTTTCTTGGGCGCTGGCTGGCGTCCGAAGAACCACTTGGCCTCGCCGTTCCAGGCGTGGTCGGTCTCGAGGGTGTTGAGCTTTAGCTGGAAGCCGTGGGCGTTGAAACGGGCGGAGGTCCAGCCGGTGGCGTTGGTGTTCTTGTTAAACACGTAGGCGCAGGCGATGGTACTGATGATGTGGATGCGGTTCTCCAGGGCCTGCGTCCATTCATGGGTGTGGCCGTGGATGTAGGCCTTCACTTGGTCGCGCTTGGCGATTTCGGGCCAGAAGTCCGCGGTGTCGACAATGCCGCCCTTGTAGTGGCTAGTGTCACCGCCGACCTGTGGGTTGTGGTGGCCAATGAGTACGACCTGCTTGGTAGGAACTTCATCGATCCTGGCGAGAATCCAGGCGATCTGCTCCGCGCCGAGTTTGCCGGCCGGGCCGGGGCTCTGGTCGAGGGTGTCGAGCAGGATGAGGCGCGTCGTCGGAAGGTCGATGAGGCCGTTATGGCGAGCATCCTTGAGTGCGGAGGCGCTCTTCATCTCCGGGAAAGCCTGCATGAAGATGTCGCGGACATCGTGGTTGCCGAGCGTGAGGTGAACCGGGATACCGGCGTCACGGAGCGGAGCAATGAGTTCGCGGATGACGGTGTAGTCGGCGGCGGTACCAATCGCGAGGGCGAGGTCGCCGTTGATGATGACCGCGGCGGGCTTCTTCGGTAGCGCGAGGATCTGCTTCACCGTGGCTCGTAGGTGGTCGTCGTCGTCCTTGGCGTTCGCAGGGATCTTTTCCTCGGGGATACCGGTGATGTGAATGTCGTTGATGATGACGACCTCGTCGCCGCCCGAGGTGTCGAGCGCGGCCCATCCGCGGAGCGGGAAGGCGAGGGTGGCGAGACCAGCCAGCTGGAAGAACCGGCGGCGCGAGAGCGAGGTGGTCATGGGAAGGGTTTCTCGAGGGCGGCTTCGTAGACGGCGTCGACCATGCAGTCGGAGCCGAGGGCGGAGCGGAGCGGGTCGATTTCCGAGGCGCTGTAGCCGAGGTGGAGATGGCGGCTCCAGCCCTGGGCTAGGGCGTATTTGCCGGAGAGAGCGCCGACCTCTGCGGCCATCTTGTCGAGCGTATGTAGGTAGGAGTCCATGCCTTGGCTCTTATCTAGCCAATCCTTCTGGGAGGCGTGGGCCGCGAGGGCTTGGCGGGCCTGATCTTGGACCGGGGCAACATCTACATAGAGGCCGGCACGGACCTTCTGACGCAGCGGTGTGCAGAGTCCGTGCGGCATGGCATGGTAGATGGTCACGTCGTGCGCATAGGGAGTCGCGGGCGGGACGGTGTCGTAATTGGGCATCCCGTGCGTGAAGGCGGCCGATGTCGCGAGACGGGCGCAGGCCATATGGTCTTCCATGTAGTCCGAGAGCGCATGCGTTAGCACGATATCGGCGCGGCTCTGGCGGATGACCGAGGCGACCTTGCGCATGACCTCAATGTCGAAGGTCAGCGTCATGTCGTTGACGATCGGCGGGTAGAATTTCGCGCCGAGGAGGCGGGCGGCTTCCTGGGCTTCGGCGAGGCGGACGGTCGCAGTCGTGGGGCCGTCCATCTGGACCGAGCCACCGTTGCCCGCGCACAGATCGAAGTAGTGGAGGTCCCAGCCGCGCTTGGCGAGCTGGAGCATCGTCCCGGCGGCGAAGTATTCGACGTCGTCGGGGTGCGCAAAGATGGCGAGGCAGGAAGGCATGGGTTCAGGCGACCTTGACCGGCTGGCCACCGTTGGCCGCGCTCTGGTCGGCGGCGAAGATCACCTTGAACGTGCGGAGGGCGTCGCGGAAACTCGTGAGCGGCATATCTTGGCCCTTATCGAGCGCGTCGAAGAAGGCCTGGAACTGGGCTTGGTAGGGGTGGTCGCTGACGTCGCCGGAATCAAGCATCTTCATCGAGAGCCCGCTCCACTGGGCCTTGTTGGTCTTCAGTTTAGCGGAGTGGAACTTGTTATCGAGCACGCTACCATGGCTACCCACGAGGTGGGTGTGGAAGTAATAGGGCTGGAGGCAGTCGACGATGGCGGCGCACTTGCCGACGGCGCCGTTCTTGAACTTCAGAATCGTGACCGCGGAGGTGTCGTATTCGTAGGGTGTGAAGTACTCGCTCTTGGACTTCGTGCTGAAGCTCGTGACCGAGTCGACTTCACCCGGCATGCACATCAGGAGCGCGTCGAGGGCATGGCAACCGGCGGTGAGAAGGGCGCTGCCACCATCCTTCTTGCCGATGTTCCAGCGGTACTGGCCATACCACGGGCCGATGCCGTGGTAGTAGTCGACCTCGCCGTAATGGATATCGCCGATGAGGCCTTGGTCGATGACGGCCTTGGTGGCTTCCATCTGGCTGGAGAAGCGGCACTCGAAGCAGACACAGCCCTTCACGCCGTTCTTTTCGGCGGCTTCGAAAATCTGGATTACCTCAGGCATCGAGTTGGCCATGGGCTTCTCGAGGATGATGTGCTTTTTCGCTTTCGCGGCGGCGACGGCTTGGGCACAGTGTTGGCTCGGGTAGCTGGTGATATCGACCACGTGGATCTCCGGATCGGCGAGCAGGGCTTCGACAGTATCGTAGGCCTTGATCTTGCCGCCGTGCTTGGCGCTGAGTGTCGCGGAGTCGAGCGGACGGGAGGAGTAGATCGCCGTGACTTGTGCCTGGCTGCTCGCGTTGATGGCATCGATGTGGGCCGTGGCAGCCCAGCCGTAGCCGATGATGCCGACGTTATATTTCTTGGTGCTCATGGGGTCGCGTCTTTGGGGTGAGCAAAAGGATGCTCGCACGCTGAAAAGAAGGAAACCCAATCGGGTGTCTTTTTACGCTCGAATGGTGTCTTTTAACGCGACGCGTGGCGTCGCCTTAAAGGAAGGTGGTGGCGGTTAGCGGTTGGCGGTTGGGAATCCAATTTTCAGGTCTCAGGTCTCGGCCATCGGGTATCAGGTGCGGGTTGTCGGGTTCGGGTACGGGTGCAGGCCCCGAACCTGAACCTGGTGCCGAACACCTGAACCCGGGACCTGAAGGCCGAGACCTGAGACCTGAGAATGCGTTCCCGCCACCTGAAACGTGCATCCACTTTTGCACCTTTGCACAGGCCGCAGGCCAGTTTGCACTTTTGCACCGAGGTCGCCACGCAGTGGCGACCCTACCTAGGGATTAGAATTCCCCGAATCCAAACTGCTCGGCCAGGGCCAGGCAGTCTTTCACCGTGCGCAGGCCTTTGGAGGGCGTGGGGTCGGCGAGACAGGCGGCGGCGCAGCAAACGGCGAGCTTGAGGCGTTCTTGGATCTCAAGGCCTTCGTGGAGTCCGTAAAGCATGCCAGCGGCGAAGGCATCGCCTGCGCCAGTCGCACCCTTGCTGTAACCGGTCGGAATTTTGAGCGAAGCCTGCTTGAGGCGGAGGCCTTCGGCGGTCGCGCAGACGGCGCCATGCTCGGTATGGATGGTGACGGTCTTCTTCACGCCGAGGGAGAGTAGCTGCTCGGCGGAACGAAGGAGCCAGCCGGCGTTCTTGGGGTCGATGACCTCGCCGAGGCTCAGGCCGGCTTCGATCTCGTTGATGACGAGGTGATCGGTGAGGGGCAGGGCGCTGAGCGCGATCTCGCGGAATTGCGGGTGCGAGGCGCTGCACATGTCGACCGAGGTCTCGAGGCCGGCGGAGCGGGCGTTGAAGAGCAGCTTGGCCGCGATGGTCTGGCCGTTTTCGAAGGTGTCCATGCGGTCCAGCAACATGAGGTAGCCGAGGTGCAGGATGCGGGCGTTGGTCTTGCTGAAGGAGCAATGCTTGAGGTCGAAGTGGGCATTGGCGCCACGGCAATGGAAGAAGGTGCGGCGACCGGTGGACTGCACGGTCATCGCGTCGGTGTAGGAGGTCGGGTGATCCTTGCTGAGGTGCAGCATGCCCACGTCGATCCGGTGGTTCTGGCAGTCGCGCTTGATCCACTGGCCATTGGTGTCGTCGCCGACGAGCCCACAGGCAGAGAGCGGGAACTCGACCTTCATGGCCGCGAGGTCCTTGAGGACGTTGTAAGGGCCGCCGCCGTTGGAGCGCGATTCGCTCAGGATGCTCGCGAGCATGTCCTGGACGGGGTAGCCATCGATAATCTTGACGTAATCGACGATGAAATTGCCGGCGGCAAGAATGCCTTGGCGAGGAGTTTTGGGCATGAGAA
>CAIVYX010000264.1 GCA_903910245.1 uncultured Opitutia bacterium
GCCTGCGCGGCGGCGAGTAACGTGTCGCGGACGCGACGGCCGAGGACGTCGAGACGCGCGTAAGGATTCTGAGACTTCAGTTTGCGGACCGAGGCGAGGCCGGCGGCCATGGCGAGCGGATTGCCCGAGAGCGTACCGGCCTGGTAGACTGGACCGAGCGGCGCGAGCTTGTCCATGATATCGACCTTGCCGCCGAAGGCGCCGACTGGGAGGCCGCCGCCGATGATCTTGCCCATGCAGACGAGATCCGGGACGACATCATGCAGACTCTGCGTGCCCGCGAGGGAGAGACGGAAGCCCGTCATCACTTCGTCGAAGATGAGCACCGTGCCATGCTTCGTGCACAGCTCGCGTAGACCGGCGAGGAAGCCGGCGTCGGGCAGGATCAGGCCGACGTTGGCCGGGAAAGGCTCGACGATGAGGCCGGCGATCTGTCCGGCGTTCGCGTCGAAGAGAGCCGAGAGAGCCGGGAGATTGTTATATTCTGCGACGAGCGTGTCGGCGGCGGTGCCGGGCGTGACGCCGGCGGAATCGGGATTGCCCTGCGTGAGCGCGCCAGAGCCGGCCTTCACGAGGAGCGAGTCGACGTGGCCGTGGTAGCAGCCCGAGAACTTGATAATCTTGTTACGTCCCGTGTAGCCACGCGCGAGGCGGATGGCGGACATGGTGGCTTCGGTACCGCTGTTGGTCATGCGGACCTTCTTCACCGCCGGCACGCAGCCGAGGATCAACTCGGCCATCTCGACCTCGAGGGGATTCGGGGTGCCGAAGCTCGTGCCTCGGTCGAGGGCCTCGCGGATCGCCGCGCGGATGTCCGGGTCGTTATGGCCGTGGATGGCCGGGCCCCAGGTCAGGACGAAGTCCACGAGCTCTTGGTCGTCAGCCGTCGTCAGACGGGCGCCGTTGGCCGACTTGGTGAAGAAAGGCGTGCCACCGACCGAGCGGAAGGCCCGGACCGGGGAATTGACGCCGCCCGGGATCATCGTGAGGGCGCGTTGGAAAAGCTGCTCCGAGGTATTCACAGGCCAATCTGATGAAGAAACCCCGCCCCGGGGCAAGGGCTGAGTCAGCCGGGCCAGACCCAAGGTCAAACGCCATAAAAACCTGTTCAACCTCCAGCCTCAGCCTAGCCTGCGACTACCCCCGATGCGCCGTCGCACCGCCCTGCCCCTCTTGCTCATCCCTTGGTTACTCGGGACCACCCTGCTCTACGCCGAACCGCCGAAAGAGCTGCGCCCGTTCATCGAGAAACACTGCGTCGACTGCCATGACGCCGACGAAGCCAAAGGCGGACTCGATTTCGGCAAACTGCCCTCCGACCTGAACCAAGCGGACGCGCTCGCCAAATGGGTGCGCGTCTTCGATCGCGTCGACTCAGGCGAGATGCCTCCCAAGAAAAAGGTACGCCCGGAGGCGGGTGACAAAGCCAAGTTCACGAAGACATTGGCCGGCAATCTCGTCACCGCCGACCAGGCGAACAAGGCCACCGTCCTCCGTCGCCTGAATCGCAACGAACTTGAGCAGACCCTGAACGATTTGCTTGGCATCAACGAAGAGCTCGCCCCCTTGCTGCCCGAAGACGGCCGCGCCCAGGGTTTCGACAAGGTCGGCGAAGCGCTTGATCTCTCCTCAGTGCACCTGCAGCGTACCATGGACGCAGCTCGGCAGGCATTGAATGCCGCGATGAACAAAGGCGATGCTCCCGAGAAACTCGACAAGACCATCGGCTTCGGGGACGGCCGTAACGCCACGCACATCGGCAAGAGCTGGCACAAGCTCGAGGACGGCAGCGTGGTAACGTTCAATGATGCCGGCTATCCGGCGCTCATGGCGGAGTTTGAAGCCACGGTCGCCGGCCTCTACCGTGTCACGCTCAGCGGCCGCTCCTACCAGAGCGACAAGCCGGTCATGGTCACGATTTTCACGGGCCCGTTCGGCGCCGGCACGCCCACCCGTTTCCAATCTGTCCAGGAATTCTTCCCAGCGGGCAACGAGGTGCAGATCGAAGTGCAACTGAAGGTACGCGACAAGGTCCGCCTCTTCCCCGAGCTGAAGACCTTCGACTACAACCTTAACCAGAAGCACGGCCCGGCCAAATACCCCGGGCCCGGCCTCGCGATGAAGCCTATGCGAGTCGAAGGACCGCTGCTGCCGCAATGGCCTGGTGTCGGCCACAAGCTCATGTTCGGCGACCTGCCGAACGCCCCGACCGCGGAAGCCGCCAAACGGATGAAATACGAGAAGCGCCGCACCCAGCAGATGTACGAGGTCACGAGCCAGCAACCCAGCGTCGACGGGCCGAGACTCATCAAGGCCTTCGTCGCCAAGGTCATCCGCGAGAAAAGCAAGCCGGCTCAGGCCGACCCGTATGTGCGCCTGTTCGAAGCCGAGCTCAAGAACGGCTCGACCTTCGAGGAATCCCTGCTGACCGCCTACACCGCCGTCCTCTGCTCGCCGGCCAACCTTTACTTCCACGAACAGCCCGGACGCCTCGACGGGTGGGCCGTCGCTTCACGATTGAGCTACATGTTCTGGGGTACGGCACCCGATGACGAACTCCGCAAGCACGCCGAGACCGGCGCGCTACTGAAGCCCGCGATCCTGCGC
>CAIVYX010000265.1 GCA_903910245.1 uncultured Opitutia bacterium
GGTCGAGCAGACGAACCTCTTCCTGGACGGCAAGGATGACTTCGAGCACGTCGAAGACGTGGCCGGCGGTCTCGGCCCGATCTTCAACCGCGACTCCTGCGTCGCTTGTCACTCGTCCCCGGCCACCGGCGGCGCGAGCACGATCAATGTCACGCGCTTCGGTATGACGGTGAACGGCAAGTTCGATTCACTCGATTCGCTCGGTGGCTCGCTCCTGCAGGAGAATGCCATCACGCCCGAGGCCCAGGAACTGGTGCCTTCAATTGCCAACGTGGTCATCCTGCGCAACTCGACCCCGCTCTTCGGACTGGGCCTGATCGGCGCCATCCCGGACTCGGAGATTGTCCGTAACGCCCGGGCCTATCCCAATGAGCGTATCAAGGGCCGCGTGGGTTGGGTGACCGACGTCGTGAGCGGCAAGCGCATGGCGGGTCGCTTCGGCTGGAAGGCCCAGCAGGCCACGGTGCTCGGCTTCGCGGCCGACGCCTACCGCAACGAGATGGGCGTGACGAATCGCTACTTCCCCACGGAGAACGCCCCCAACGGCGATTTGGTCCGGCTGGCCAAGACGGACTTCGTCCAGGATCCTGAAGATGCGCCTGCCACCGGCCTGGCCGACTTCGAGAAGGTCGCGAACTTCATGCTGTTCCTCGCGGCTCCTCCTGTGAGCAAGCCCACGCCCGCCACGGCTTCGGGTAAGATGTTGTTCGACGTCGCCGCCTGCTCGCTCTGTCACACGCCCACGATGCGGACTGGCTACAACAAGATCGCCGCGCTGAATAACAAGGAAGTCCGCCTCTACTCGGATCTCCTCCTCCACGACATGGGGTCGCTCGGCGACGGTATCGTCCAGGAGACCGCCACTGGTCGCGACTTCCGTACGGCTCCGCTCTGGGGCATTGCCCAGAGCGCGCCTTACCTGCATGACGGTCGCGCTGTGACGATCGATGAAGCGATCAAGGCCCACGACGGCGAAGGCAAGGTCTCGAAGGATCGCTACCTCAAGCTGAATAAGACCCAGCAGAAGCTCCTGACCGACTTCGTGCTGTCGCTCTAGGCTGACAACACCATCGTGCCACCAGGGCGGCCTCCGGGCCGCCCTGTTCTTTTGGTAGGGTCGAGACCGCGTCACGACATAGCCTGTTTTCTCGAGGTAGGGACAGCACCACGTGCTGTCCTCTGACTTTCTAGCCGCCATCACCATTCGCGTGCCCCACTATTTCCCCCATCACTTCCGACTTGCGGCCGGTATTCGCTTATCCATTTTCAATTTCAGGTGTGTAGGCGGCTAAGACCCGCCGAGATTCCTATCAGGGGGCGCGTAAGCGCCCCCTTTCCCTTTCAGGCTGAAGCTCAGGCCTCGTTCGTCGAACACTCGGTCACATCTTTCGATGAGCCAGCGGGAATTATCCCTGCTGAAGAAGCCAGCTGGTTCGACTGTTTGTTTCGTGAGATAAGCCAGCATGTCGCACGCTTGGAGAAAGTCGCTCGCCCTTGAGTCGCGTCCGAAAGGCTGATCGAGGAGGACGGATTCCATGTCTAAGGCCTTCTTGACCTTATGCAGCCACCCGCTTCCTGGCGCGGTTCGGTGGTCGTCACAGATGACGATGATACCCGGCGAGGAGCATCGACCGTGCTCGGTGGAGATCGCAAC
>CAIVYX010000266.1 GCA_903910245.1 uncultured Opitutia bacterium
CTCCCGGATTCTTCGCACCCCGGTAAGCAGGGTGGACCCTTCGTCATCGAGGGCGACGAATACGACACGGCCTTTTTCGACAAGCGCAGTAAGTTCATCCAGTACCTCCCGCACGTCCTTGCGATCAATAACTGCGAGTTCGACCACGCCGATATCTTCCGCGACCTCGACGACGTGCTGCGCACGTTCGCGCATGTGATCCGCATCGTCCCGCGCGACGGCGTAATCGTCGCGAATGGCGACGACGCCAACGTCCTCGGTCTGGTGAAGAACGTCACGTGGGCTCCGGTCGTCCGCGTGGGCACCGGCAGCGGAAATGATGCGGTCATCGCCGATTTCCAGGAATCCTTGACGGGCTCGTCCTTCACGTTGCTCTGGAAGGGCAAGGAGTGGGGGAGGGTGAAGTGGGCCCTGCCTGGCCTCTTCAATGCGCGCAACGCGGCGATGGCCGCCGTCTCGGCAGGTTTGCTACTCGATGCCAAGGATCCGACGAAGCTGAAGCTCGAAGCGTTGGATAAGTTCAAAGGTGTGCAGCGCCGCCAACAGGTGCTGGTCGACCGTCCCGATCTTACGGTGATCGAAGATTTCGGCCACCATCCGACCGCCCTCGACCTGACGCTCGAATCACTGCGCGCCCGTTATCCGAAGCACCGCCTCGTGGCCTGCTTTGAACCGCGTAGCAATACTGCCGCCCGCAAGGTGATGCAGGATGGTTTTCGCGAGGCGCTCAAGAAGGCCGACGAGGTCTTCTTGGCTCCGCCTCACCGCGCCGACAAACTGGGCGAAGAACGCTTTGACAGCGAAGGTGTCGCCGCCGCCATCACGGCCGCTGGCAAGAAGGGCTTCGCGCCGGTCTCGAACGAAGCGCTGCTCGCCGAACTCACCGCGCTCGTGAAGTCGGACAAGTCCCCGCGCTGCATCATCTTCTTCTCGAACGGCGCCTTTGGCGGCATCATCCAGAAGTTCGTCCAGTCGGTCGGAACTAACTGAGTAGACCAAGCACCAGCTTGGCTTGCGCGGAATCCTTTGCAATCTGTGCCTGCAGGGCAGAGAGGTCGGCAAATTTCTGTTCAGTGCGGAGTCGTCGAATCCAGCGCACACGCAAGGTGTCGCCAGTGGTCGGCGCCGGTCCGCGGAGGATGTGCGCTTCGAGCAGGGGGGCGATGGGACCGCTTTCGACGGTGGGGCGTTGCCCGTAGTTGGCGACAGCCGGCAGGGCTTCGCCCTTGAAGATGACTTCGACAGCATAGACGCCGTAGGCAGGCTTTAACTCGGGCTCCCAGGCGATGTTGACCGTGGGGAAGCCGATGGTGCGGCCTAGTCGGCGTCCGCCGATGATCGTGCCTTCGGCTTCGTAGGGACGTAGAAGCATCGCGTTCGCGAGGTCGAGTTCGCCGGCAACGAGGCACTGGCGGATACGCGAGCTGCTGACGGTCTCGTCTCCCAGTTCTATGGCGGCGACGAGCTTCACTCCGAGGCCCTCTGCGGCGCCATGCGTGATGAGCGTCTCGCCGTGGCCGGTGCGACCGCGCCCGTATTGGAAATTGGAACCGACGTGGAGCGACTTGAGGTGGGGGAAGGTCGTTTTCAGCCACTTCGGGAAATCGGAGGCCTCGATGCCGGCATGCGCGCGGTCGAACTTCTCGTGATGAATCAACTGCGCTCCGGCTTCCGTCAGCCGATTGTCCTTCTGGGCGCGCGTGAAGATCAGCGGCACGGAGGATTCCGGGCGTAGCACCTTGCTCGGGTGCGGATCGTAGGTGAGCACGCCGACGATACCTCCGCCTGCCCGGGCGGCTTCGCGGGCGGAATGTAGGACGGCACGGTGGCCGAGGTGCACGCCGTCAAAGGCGCCGATGGCGAGATGGAGGGCGGTGCTCATGCGGCGGGGGCGGCCTCGCTCACGGGTATAAGGGCCGCGACGAGCTGATCGTCATTCATGGCGCCAAGCTGCGGGAGCGTGTGACCGCGCGAAAGGTCGAGCTGACCTGAACGCGTGCGACGGAGCATCGAGAGGTGGGCGCCGGGTCCGAGCTTGCGGCCAAGGTCCAAGGCCAGCGTGCGCACATAGGTTCCCTTAGTGCAGCGGACGCGGAAGTTGATCTTGGGGCTCTGCCACGAGATCAGTTCGAATTCAGAAAGGGTGATGGCGCGGGGTTCGCGGACGACTTCGATGCCCTTACGTGCGAGGTCATAGAGCTTCTGGCCGCCGATCTTCTTGGCCGAATGCATCGGCGGGATCTGGAACTGGTCGCCCAGCATCGAGGCGAGGGCTGCGCGCACCTGGGCTTCAGAAATTTCTGGGACGGGGTTGGTCTCCAGTGTCTCGCCTTCGGCGTCCTGGGTGTCGGTCACAATCCCGAGCGTGGCTTCGCCGAGGTATTCCTTGTCCTGGGGCATCAGCTGGTCCGAGGCCTTGGTGGCCCTGCCGACGAGCACGATGAGCAGGCCGGTGGCCATCGGGTCGAGCGTGCCGGCGTGGCCGACGCGACGTGTGCGATAGAGTCGGCGGACGCTGTCCACGACGTCGTGCGAGGTAATGCCCTGCGGCTTATCGACGAGCAGCACGCCCGCGGGTTCGGCTACGGGCTCGCTCATTTCGCCGAGTATTCGCGATAGTGGGCGATGACGATGCCGAGGATCTTCTCGCGGTCCTGCGGTAACCTGCAGCCCTGCATGTTAAAGCCGGCTGCGAGCATGTGGCCGCCGCCGTTGAGTTTGCCGGCGCAGAGATCGAGGCGGAGCTTAGGGTCTCGGCCGCGCAGGCTGCCCCGGACGCCATCGGCGCCTTCTTCCATCAGTACGGCGATTTCGACGCCTTCGACGGAGCGGGGGAATTCGACGAGACCCTCCTTATCTTCCTTCGTGGTGCTGGTCGCGGCGTAGTCCGCCTGGGTGAGTTCGCCGGAGCAGATTTTACCGTCTTCGTGGAAGAGGATGGTGTTCAGGAAACGCTTGGTGAGTTCGAGTTTGCCGCGGCTTTCCTGTTCGAAGACGCGGGTGTTGGCCTCGGCCGGATCGGCGCCGCGGCGCACAAGCTCGGCGATGATCGCGAAGACGTCGGCGGTGGTGCTGCGGTAGCAGAAGCGGCCGGTATCGGTCAGGATGCCGAGGTGCAAGGCCTTGGCGGTCACGGTGTCGACGGCGAGTCCTTGGGCGAGGGCACCGGCGGCGAGGATATGGCAGGTCGCGGCGGCTTCGCGGACGACGATGTTGGTCTGTGCGTAATCCGGATTCGAGGCGTGGTGGTCGATGTTGGCCAGGACCCCGGCCGGGAACTTGGCGAGCAGTTCCGTCCCAACGCGGGACGCATCGGCACAGTCGACCGTGACGGCGATGCGGTCCGATGCGTCATAATCGGCGGCTTTGACGAACGTCACGCCTTCGGCGTAAGGGACGAGATTCGGGGGGATGCGGTCGCGGTTCACGCAGATCGCGTCGACCCCTTCGGCTAGAAGCATCCGGCAGAGAGCCGTCTGCGAGCCGATGCAATCCCCGTCGGGCCGCATATGGCCTAATACGGCCACGTTCCGGCCTTTAAGACCCTTGACGAGGTCTCGGAGGGCCTCGCCCGCCGCTTGCATGCTGATACCC
>CAIVYX010000267.1 GCA_903910245.1 uncultured Opitutia bacterium
GCCGAGAACTACATCAAGTTCGACAAGGACAAGGATACCTTCCTGACCAAGGAAGAGTTCGTCAAGATGGGCAAATAAGCCCGCCCTCTTTCCTCACCACGAAAGGCGGTCCGCAAGGCCCGCCTTTCTTATGCCTTCCTCCCGGCCGTATCTGGCCTAGCCTACTCGCCTCCATGTCCGCCTTGTTCCGATCAATCACCCTCTTCTGTGGCCTCACGCTGGCCGCAGCCGAGAGCGTACCGGCGACCATCGTCGTCGAAGTATCCAAACCAGGACACACGATTCCCGCGGACTTCCTGGGTATCAGCTACGAAAAGAACGCGCTCGTCGAACCGCACTTTAAACCCACTAACAGCGTCCTCATCCACCTGCATCGTAATCTCGGGGTGGGTACATTGCGCCTCGGCGGCAACAAGGTCGAGCTCACGCGCTGGCAGCCGGAGGCACCTGCGTCCTTGGATAAGGCGACCGGCCTCGCGGTGATCGGCCGCACCACGCTCGACGACCTTCACGGCTTCCTCAAGGCCATCGATTGGAAATGCCTGCATGGCATCAACCTCGCCGGCAACCAGCCGGAGTCATCCGCCGACGAAGCCGCCTATGCGCTCAAAGTCGGCGCCGCCTCGATCCTGGCCATCGAACTCGGCAACGAACCCAATCTCTACACCAACCACGACCTCCGCAAGCAAGGCTACGACTGCCCGACTTACCTCCCTGAGGCAGTCGCGGCCATCAAGGTCATCCGTGCCCGTAACCCAGGTATCATCCTTGCCGGACCGGCCACGGCTCGGCGTCCCGACCATTGGTTCGAAGACGCCGTCGCCGGACTCAAAGGCCAGCTCCAGATCGCGACCTCGCACACCTACGCCCTCTCAGGGGGCTCGACCAAGCCTACCTCGGCTAATTTCCCTAGTATCGAAAACCTCCTACTCCCGGCGACCATGGCCAAGGACGTCGCGATGGTGGACGAACACCTCGCGGCTGCGAAAGCCGCCGGCATGCGGTATCGCCTCGCCGAGTGTAATTCCGTGTCTAACGGCGGACGTACCGGCGTCAGCGACACCTTCGTCTCGGCGCTCTGGGCGACCGACTTCCTCTTCTCCGTCGCTGAACGCGGCGCCGACGGCATCAACTTCCATTGCAACCTCAAGCCTGGCAGCTACTCGCCCGTCTCGTGGTCCAAGACCGAGAGCCGCTATGACGTGCACCCGCTCTATTACGCCATGCTCGCCTTCAAGGAGGCTGGGCGCGGACGCGTCCTACCGACCAACGTGAAGTGCGCCGCCAACGTGACCGCCCACGCGACGATTGGAGCGGACGGCAAGGTCCGCGTCCTTTTGACGAATAAAGATCTGACTAAGGGCGTCGTCGCGCATCTCGCGACCGGACGCACCCAAGGCACGGTGACGCGCCTCCTGGCACCGGCAGCTGACGCCAAGACCGACATCACCTTCGCCGGCGCCGCCACTGACGCCACCGGCAAGTGGGCGGCCAAGACCAGCGAGACGATTGGCGGCTCCGGGTCCGACATCACCATCACCTTACCCGCCGGCAGCGCGGCGGTGGTAACGTTAGACTGACTAGAGGCCCGGAGGCTCAGAGAGAGACCACATGAGTTGACCGGTTGATCAGTTGGCCAGTTGGCCAGACCAATTCACACTAGCTGGCCAGTTGGCAAGTTGACCGGTTGACAAGGGATTCAGAACTCAAGGGGAGACCGGGAACCGGAGAGGCAGAGCTCGAAGGGAGGCAGCATAGGGAGACCGGATGATTAGCTGGGGAATATGTCCGCAGCATTAATCCTGGTTTCCGGTTTCCCTTTGAGCGGATGAATCGTTTCGGGTGGCGGGTGGCAACCTCGGGGTCCGGGTGGCGGGAAAATCCATCCAGCCCTCTATTCAGCCCTCAATGCAGTCCTCAATTCAGTCCGCCAGTTTGCGGCGACCTAACCGCCAACCGCTAACCGCTAACCGCTATAACCGATTACACTCCATTTCCCGCCATTTGAACAAGTGGCGTTGACGGGTGTCCAAGGGGGATAGAAAACAACTGTCCCATGAGAAACCCCCTCTCGGCGCTGCTAGCCTTCCTGCTGGTCGCCCTCTCCCCTCTGTCCGCCCAGGATGGCTTCAAGCCTCTGTTCGATGGCAAGACCCTCGCTGGCTGGGACGGCAACCCTGAGCTCTGGTCCGTCGAGGACGGTGCCCTCACCGGCAAGACCAAGGGCCCCGACCATCTCGCTTATAATCAGTTTATCATTTGGCGCGGTGGCGTCGTGAAGAACTTCGAGCTACGCGCCAAGATCAAGTGCTCCGCCAGCAATTCCGGCATCCAGTATCGTAGCAAGGAACTCTCCGAGGTCGGTAAATGGGTTATCGGAGGCTACCAGTGCGACGTCCATCCCTCGGCCGCGTATAACGGCATGATCTATGAAGAGCGCGCCCGCGGTATCCTCGTCCAGAATGGCCAGAGTGTCATCGTGGACGAAAAGGGAGGCAAGTGGCTCGCTGCTGAACATGACAGCGTGAAGGTGGACTATTCCGAGTGGCATGAGTACACCGTCATCGCCCAAGGCAATCGCATCACTCAAAAAATCGATGGTAAGGTCACCATTGATCTCGTCGACCACGACGAGAAAAGCCGTTCGCTCGAAGGCCTGCTCGCCTTCCAGGTGCACAAAGGTCCGGCCATGATCGTCCAGATTAAGGATATCATGCTCAAGGAGCTGCCCGAAGTCGCCCTACTCTCCCTCGAGAAGAACCAAATCCCGAGCGACGCGCAGAAGATCGAGAAGCCCGCGCCCAAGGCTAAGAAAGCTCCGGCCAAGAAGGCTGAGTCCGTCGTGAAGCCCGCCACCAAGGCCTTCCTCCAGCTCGCCGCGGACGCCCCGAAGGCGAAGGCCAAGGCTAAGGCTCCGGCCAAGAAGACGCCGGCCGACCCCAACACCGGCAAGGCCATCGGCGAAAATAAAGCCACGCCGATTGACCGCATCAAAGCCCCGGCCGGCTTCAAGATTGAGCTCCTCTACTCCGTCCCGGGCGACGCCCAAGGCTCTTGGGTAGCGCTTTGCGCGGATGACAAAGGCCGCGTCTACGCCAGCGACCAGTATGGCGACCTCTATCGCTTCCCCGCGCCCGCCGCCGGCCAGACCCTCAAGGCAGCCGACATCAAGAAGATGCCAGTCAACATCCGCGCGGTCAACGGCATGGTCTGGGCATTCGGCGCCCTCTACGCTGGCGTCAACGATTACGAGAAGAAGATACCGAGCGGCTTCTACCGACTGAGCGACAGCGACGGAGATGACTTAATTGAGAAAGTCGAGCTCCTGCGTGCGATCGAATCCGGCGGCGACCACGGCGTCCAC
>CAIVYX010000268.1 GCA_903910245.1 uncultured Opitutia bacterium
CAACCGCGGCTTCCACTGGATCACCGATAAGGTGTGCGGCATCGTCGAAGAAGAGACGCCGCTCTGGTGGAAGATCATGTTCGGCGTCGCGCTCTTCGTCGCGTCGTTCACGTTCATCGGCCTCGGCTACCTCGTCTCGACCGGTACCGGCACCTGGGGCCTCCGTTCGCCCGTGGGTTGGGGTTGGGCCATCGTCAACTTCGTGTTCTGGGTCGGCATCGGCCACGCCGGCACGCTGATCTCCGCGATCCTCTGCCTCCTTCGGCAGAAGTGGCGCACGTCCATCAACCGTGCCGCCGAGGCCATGACCATCTTCGCGGTCTGTTGCGCCGGCCTCTTCCCGCTCTTCCACGTCGGTCGCGTTTGGTTCGGCTGGTGGCTCCTGCCCCTGCCTAACCAGAACGGCATCTGGCCGCAGTTCCGCTCGCCGCTCGAGTGGGACGTCTTCGCGGTCTCGACCTACTTCACCGTCTCCACGCTCTTCTGGTACATGGGCATGATCCCTGACCTTGGCGCGATCCGCGACCGTGCGACGACCTGGTGGCGCAAGGCCTTCTACAGCCTGCTGGCCATGGGCTGGCGCGGCGGTAACCGCCAGTGGTCGAACTTCGAGATGGCTTACCTGCTCCTCGCGGGCCTCTCGACGCCGCTCGTGCTTTCCGTGCACACCATCGTTTCGTTCGACTTCGCCGTCTCGAACGTCCCCGGCTGGCACACGACCATCTTCCCCCCTTACTTCGTCGCCGGCGCCATCTTCTCCGGCTTCGCGATGGTGCTGACCCTGATGCTCCCGCTGCGCGCAATCTATCGCCTGCATGACGTCATCAACCAGTACCACATCGACAACATGTGTAAGATCATCTTGGCCACTGGCACGATGGTCGGCTACGCCTACGCCACCGAGTTCTTCATCGCGGCCTACTCCGGCAACGTCTTCGAAAAGTTCGCTTTCGTGAACCGCGCCTTCGGCCAATACTGGTGGGCTTACTGGATCATGGTGTCCTGCAACGTGATCACCCCGCAGCTCTTCTGGTTCAAGAAGGTCCGCGAGAACCATTCCCTCGTCTGGATCATCTGCCTCTTCGTCAACGTCGGCATGTGGTTCGAACGCTTCGTGATCACCTGCACCTCGCTGGCCAATGACTACCTGCCGTCCAGCTGGGGTTACTACAGCCCGACGATCGTGGATATCTTCACGTTCTTCGGTACCTTCGGCTTCTTCTCGGTACTCTTCCTTCTGTTTATCCGCTTCCTTCCGCTGCTCCCGATGGCCGAATTGAAGATGGTCGCGCCGCAGGCCGACCCCCACGCCCACTGATCTCAGCCGAACCCCGACCATGAACGAACGCAACGAACGCATCCACGGCGTAGCCTGCACCTTCCGCAAGGTGTCCGACGTGTTTCACGCCGCCGAGAAGGTGCGCGATGCCGGCTGGAAGAACTGGGACGTGCACACGCCTTTCCCGATCCACGGCATGGACCAGGCCATGGGCCTGCCTCGCTCCCCCGTCCCGCGCCTGACC
>CAIVYX010000269.1 GCA_903910245.1 uncultured Opitutia bacterium
GACCTCGAAGTCGCCGCCATGCTGCGTCAGGCCGGCAAGAAGGTCGTCGTCGTCGCCAACAAGGCGGACACCGAAGAGCGCGACGGCTTGATGTCCGAATTCTTCGCCCTCGGTTTCGGCGAGCCGCTGCTCATCTCTGCCGAACATGGCCGCGGCATCCCGCAGTTGCAGGCGTTGATTATTAAACTGCTCGGCCCTGAGCCGACTACCCCGCGCGAAGAAGGCCCCCGTCCGATTCGCCTCGCCCTCGCCGGTCGCCCTAACGTCGGCAAAAGCTCGCTCGGCAACCGTCTCCTCGGTGCCTCTCGCCTGATCGTCAGCGAAGTCGCTGGCACCACCCGCGACCCTGTCCGCGCTGGGCTTTCCCGCACCAAGGCCGACGGCTCCCAGGCTAAGTTCTCGCTCGTCGACACCGCTGGTCGTCGCACCGCCAACAAACGCGACACCCTTGATTTCTTCTCGCAGGTCCGTTCCGACGAGATCCTCGCCGAGACCGATGTGGTCTTCCTCGTGCTGGATGCTGGCCAAGGCGTGACTCGTATCGATAAGCAGCTCGCCGGTGAGCTTGCGCTCCTCGGTTGTGGCCTCGTCCTCGTGGTCAATAAGTGGGACCTCGCGAAGAAGGCCTTCCGCGATAAGAATATCGATGGCTTTGAGGACGAGGAAGAGTTTCGCGCCAAGTTCCGCTCCGCCATCCGCCGTGAGCTTTTCTTCCTGCCCGAGCCGCCGATTCTGTTCGTCTCCGCCCAGACCGGCCTCCGCGCCGAAGACATGCTGGATGCTGCCGAAGGCGTCTTCGTCCGCGCCGGTACAGCTATCTCCACTGGCCGCCTCAACCGCGTCGTCCAGGACCTGATGATTAAGCGCCCCCCGCGCATGGTCTCCGGCAAGCGCTTCAAGTGCTACTACGTGACGCAGGTCTCGAAGCGTCCCATCCGTTTCCGTCTCTTCTGTAATTCCGAGGAACGCCTTGAGGACGCCTACCAGCGCTTCCTCGTCAAGGGCGTGCACGAGAGCTTCGACCTCTCAGGCGTCCCGCTCTACCTAGACATCGTCGGCAAGCCCAAGCAGACTGGTCGTCGCGCCGGTGGTCCTGGTGCCGCGGCGGGTTCCCCGCTGACCGAAATCGAAGGCGAAGTGCGCAAGCCGCTCGCCAAGGTGGCCGGCAAGGCCGTCATCGCGGCCGCTCCGAAAAAGGCGATTGGTCCGTCTGGTCCGCGTCTCGGCAAGTCCAAGAATCCGCGCAGCAAAAACGCTCCGGTCCGCAAGAAATCCTTCACCCGCTGGGACAAGCCGCGTTCGCTGAAGGGACGCGCCGCGCGCCAAGCCCGCAAGTAACGCATGCTGCGGAGATTGGTCCTACTCGGTTCGGATGAGATCGCGCTCCCGGCTTTCGCCGCGGCCCGCGCCTTGCCCGACACCGTGGTGGTGGCCGTGTATTCGCAACCGGACCGTCCCGCCGGGCGTGGTCAGGAGGTCCGGCCCAATCCCGTCGTCGCCTGGGCCCGCGCCGAAGGCTTGACGCTCCTCCAACCCGAAAAACTCGAAGCCGCCGATGCGGCGCACCTCGTCTCGTTGCGGGCCGATCTCGGCGTGGTGATGGCCTACGGTCAGCTGCTGAAGGAAGATTTCCTCGCGGCACCGCGTCTTGGCTTCGTCAATTTCCATGGCTCGCTGTTGCCGGAACTGCGCGGCGCCACGCCCGTCGAGGGTGCGCTCGCGCTTGGCCTGGCTGAGACCGGCGTCTCGCTGCAGCAGGTGGTGCGCAAACTTGATGCCGGCCCCATCCATGCCGTGGCTCGGACCAAGATTCAACCCGGTGAGGGCAGGGCGGCGCTCCGCGCCCGCCTCGGTGTCATCGCCGGCGAACTCGCCACCGCCGCATTGCCGGCCGTGCTCGCCGCGACCTCCGTCGCCGTTCCGCAGGACGAGACCAAGGTCACTTTCGCTCGGCGCCTGACGCGCGCCGACGCCCCGTTGGATTTTCGCCAGTCTGCGGACATCCTGCGTCAGCGCATCCTTTCCGTTGAGGGCTGGCCGGGTTCCACGTTCGATCACCGCGCCGCCTTGATCAAGGTCGGCGCCGCCACGGTCGAGGAAGCGGCGGCTGTCACCGCGCCTGGTACCATCGTCGCGGCCGATCGCCTGGGTGTGCGGATTGCGTGTGGACAGTGTGTCCTGGTCGTCACGCAGCTGCAACGTCCAGGCGGCAAGATGCTTCCGGCCGGCGAATTCCTGGCGGGATATCCGCTCGCGGTCGGCGAGGTCCTGGCTTCCGCCGAAATGCCCGCCTTCGTGTCGGATCGGCCGTTTCCGCGGGCACCCAAGGCATAATCGCTTGATTAGCCCTCGCCGCTGGATGTCATAAGGCCATGCGAGCCTTCCATCTCTGCCTCTTCCTGGCCGTGGGAGTCATGGCGCAGCAGAAAGACGTCTCCTTCCGTAATGTCCTCGGCGGATCCTTTGCCGGTTTCTCGGAGGACGAGAAGGCGGAGAAAATCTGGGAAGCGACCGCCGTGGTCATGCGTCCAGCCGCGGAGGCCGGCGTCTGGGACATGGATGTCATTAAGGTGCAGTCGCTCCGCGGCGGTAAGCCTTGGGCCGTCTTCACGAGCCCGAACGGCACAATGACCCCGGCCCGTCGCGCCGCGCAAGGTAATGGTGTCGTCCAGTCTTCCTCTCCGGCGTTTAATCTGACCGGCAAGGGCTGGAGCTGGCGCTCGACGCCCAAGGGCGACAGCTTCGCAATTCTCGCCGATGTCGTAGCTGAACTCGATCTGGCCAAACCGCTATCCAAACGCCTGCGCCTCCGCGCTCCGCGCATGGACGCCTCTCCGGTCGAAGGTGGCACGCTCATGGTCTTCCAGGGCGGCGTGGTTGCCGAACGTTTCGGAGAGCGTACTACCTGTGAGCGAATCGAATGCCTCGTCAGCGACGGACCCGGTGGCGACGCTAATTGCCGCTCCGTCGTGGCCTCCGGCCGAGTGGTTCGGGTGCTTGATAAGCAGACGTTGCGCGGCGACAGCGCGAATTTCGACCCCAGGGACGATTCCGCCGAACTCATCGGCCATGTCGAACTCGAGGAGCCTGAACTGAAGGCCACCGCCCAGCGCCTGCGTCATCAGCCGAAACTCGGTCTGACGCAGCTCTTCGCTGGCGACGGCAAGCAGGTGACTCTGCATGTCCAACGCAAGCAGCAGGAGCCGGCTGATCTCGCCGGTGAACTCGTCACGATCCGCCGCGACGCCGCCACGGGTAATTCGCAGGTCGAGGTCCAGGATAATGCCTCGTTCCTCTCCGCCCAATCCAATCTCACGGCCCGCCGGCTGGTGGCCACCGAAGGTCGCGACGGCACGAGCTTGCTTGTGGCCGAAGGCGGCGTGAAGGGCCGTCTGGAGGGTAATCTGTTTGAGTCGGGCAAAGCCCGCTGGGATCGTGCGAAGCGGATTCTCGACCTTGAAGACCTCCCGCGTCTCCGCGAAGCCCGTGGCCTCGAGGCGGCTGGCTTCTCAATTCGCACCGATGCGCTCAAGGATCGCATCGAGATCCGTTCCGGTCCTGGTATCCGTGCCGCCATCCGTCTACCCGCGGACGAATTCGGCGGGGCGCCCGGACTGGCTGAAGCCAATCAGATCGTGGTCGTCACCGAAGACGGTGCCATGCAAATCGAGATGATGGGGGCGGTCCGATATGTCGCTGGTACGGTCACCACCGAGTCGGATCAGATGGTGGCGTTCGCGACACCCAAGACGAAGAAATCTTCGGAGTATGAACTCAACAAGGCGATCCTGTCTGGTAACGTCCGTTATGTGCAGCCAGGCCTGCGTTGTGCCGCTGAACGTATCGACCTCACGCCGGCCGTCCAGATCGAGGAAGTGCTCACCAAGGACGCACTGGCCGGTCGCCCCCGCCTACTTACCATGTCCGGCGGCTCGGGGGCGACCCGCCCGCATCTTTTCCTGACTTCGACCGGCGGCAAGAATGTGGAGTTCATTGCCGACGCCCATGAGGTGCTCACGACCCCCGAGCTCACCAAGTTCTTCCTCCGCGGTTCCGTGGCGATGGATTCCGATGGCACCGACGCCACCTGCGATCTGCTCGAAGGCATGGCGTCCCCGGATAAGGCTGGCCATCTCGTGGCCCGTCAGATCATCGGCCGCGGTAACGTCGTTGTCGTCGCGGGCGGCACGACGGCCAAAGGTCGCACCCTGGAGATGCAGCCTGAGAAGGGTACCGCGCGACTCAATGGCGACGCCCGCATTATCGATAGGCTCGGGAACGAAGGCGTGCCGGCCAAGGAGGTCACTTATGATATGCGCACCAAGGGCTGGCGAATGGACTCTGCACCGGATGATACCAACCCCGGACAGGTGGTCCGCCCAAAGATCTTCCTCGGCCGCGACTTCACCCTGCCGGAGGTCAAAAA
>CAIVYX010000270.1 GCA_903910245.1 uncultured Opitutia bacterium
CCTGCCGGGCTACACGCACCTGCAGCGCGCCCAGCCGGTCTCGGCCGCCCACCACCTGCTCGCCTACGCCGAGATGTTCGGACGTGACCGCACGCGCCTCGCCGCCGCCAAGGCCTCCGCCAACTGGTGCCCGCTGGGCTCTGGCGCCATCGCCGGCACGACCCTTCCGATCCGCCGCGAGGTCACGGCGAAGCTCCTCGGCTTTGTCGACGCGAAGGGCCGCCCGCAAGTCACCCGCAATTCGATGGACGCCGTCGCCGACCGCGATCCGGCCACGGAGTTCTGCTTCGCGGCCGCCCTCTGTGGCGTCCACCTCTCGCGCCTGGCGGAGGACATGGTCCTCTGGTCCTCCGCGGAGTTCGGTTTCGCGCGCCTGCCCGACGAATTCTCGACGGGTTCGTCGCTGATGCCCCAGAAGCGCAATCCCGACTCGATGGAGCTCCTCCGGGGTAAGGCCGCGCGCTTCCAGGCTTCGCTCACGCACCTGCTCACGCTCACGAAAGGCCTGCCGCTCACGTACAACCGCGACCTGCAGGACGACAAGCCGCCGCTCTTCGACGCCGCCGACCAGCTCATCCTGTCCGTCGCCGTCGCCGATGCCACGCTCGCGGGTACGAAGTTCCACAAGGCCCGCTGCCTCGCTGCCGCTTCCGATCCCGCGCTCCTCGCCACCGACCTCGCCGATTGGCTCGTCCGTAAGGGCATGCCTTTCCGTCACGCCCACCACGCGGTTGGTCGCCTCGTCGCGCTCGCCGAGCAGTCCGGCGTGCCGCTCGACAAGCTTTCCGACGCCGCCGTGCTGACCGCCGACCAGGCCTTCACGAAGGGCTGGCGCGAGGTGTTCAGCCTGCAGCGTGGTTTCGCCGCGCGCGAGAACACGGGTATGCCCGGCCCCAAGGCCGTCGCCCGCGAGATCGCGCGCTGGAAGCAGTCCCTCCGCTAAGCGTGGATGGATATCGGCCTGCTCATCGCCTCCTGCCTGATTGCGAGCCTCTCGCCCGGGCCGGCGGCACTGTCGACGATCGAGACTTCTCTCCGCTACGGCCAACGGCGCGCCTTCTGGCATACCCTCGGTCTCGCGGTCGGCGAGACGCCTCATCTATTCCTTTCGCTCTTCGGCACGCTCTGGCTCGCGCAGCATGTGCCTTATGCGATGACGGTCATCGCTGTCTCCGGGCTGGCTTACTTCCTGTACCTCGCGTTCACCCATCTCACGCGGCCGCGCTCGAGCCTGCCGGAATCCGCTGGGCTGGAGGGCGGGGCGCTCGGACTGTTCCTTCGCGGCACGTGGGTGAACTTCTCGAACCCGAAGACGATCCCATTCTTCCTCCTCATCATTCAGGCGGCCAACGTGCCCACCGATGCCTTCGCTTGGTCGACGACGGGCGTGTTCCTGCTCTGCACCTTAGGCTCAGAAGTCGGGGTGATGAGTTTCTACGCCTTCATCGGCCACCGGTTGCGTGTCCGGCTGAAGGACGCGGCGACCATCCGCATGGTCGATCGCGTCTTGGGCGTATTGTGGCTGGCTCTCGGCGTGGTGATGGCCTTGCGTGTCTGGCAATTGCTCGAAGTCCTGCGTTAACCGAGGCCTCGGGTGCTTGTCAGCAAGGGCCCGCTGTTTTACAAAGAGGCATGACCCTCCCCAGTCTTGCCCGTATGGTCGCCGTCGCGTCCGTCTTCGTCTCTTCGCTCTTCGCCGAAGAAGCCCCGAAGAAGATCGGCATTATCGGCCTCGATACCGGCCACGTGGTGGCGTTCACGACGGTCTTTAACAAGGGTCCGAAGAATCCCGCCGATGCCGCTAAGTATTCCGGCTTTCGCGTGACGGCCGCCTTCGCCCAGGGTAGCAAGGACATCCCCGAGAGCACCAAGCGGGTCCCGGAATACACCGCGAGCCTCAAGGGTATGGGCGTCGAGATCGTCGATTCAATCGAGAAGCTGTGCGCACAGGTCGACTTCGTCATGCTCGAGTCCAACGACGGCCGCGTGCACCTCGAGCAGATCCTGCCGGTGCTGAAGGCTGGGAAGACCGTCTTCATCGACAAGCCGATCGCGGGCTCCCTCGCCGACGTCATCCGCCTCCAGGATGCCGCCAAGAAAGCCGGCGTGGTCTATTTCTGTTCTTCATCCCTCCGCTTTGCCGCGAGCACCCAGGCGGTGGCCCAAGGTTCGGTCGGCAAGGTCAAGACGGCGTACACGACCAGCCCGGCCAGCCTCGAGCCGCATCACCCTGACCTCTACTGGTATGGCGTCCACGGGTGCGAAAGCCTCTACACCGTCATGGGCACGGGCTGCATCTCGGTAAAGCGCGACAAGTCCGCCACGGGCTTAATCCAAGTCACTGGCAACTGGGGCGACGGACGCGTGGGCATCTATCGCGAAGCGGATCGTAAGGCCAAGGGTGGACCCTACGGCGGCAAGGCCGTCGGCGACAAAGGCGAAGCCGATATAGGCAAGTTCGACGGCTATGAAGTCCTGCTCGAGTCCGTCGTGAAGATGTTCCGCACGGGCAAGGCGCAGGTTTCCGCCGAGGAGACCCTCGAACTTTATACCTTCATGGAAGCCGCCGATGAAAGTAAGCGCCAAGGCGGTGCTGAAGTGAAGCTCGCCGACGTCCTCGCCAAAGCCCGCGCCGAAGTGGCCGCCGGGAAGTAAGCGGTAGGGATGCGATGACATCGCATCCGCCTGTCTTGAGGTAGGGGCAGCACCGCGTGCTGCCCTAGGCTACCTCACTCCGCGAAGCCGTGCTCTTTCAACATTCGCGCCACGGCCTGCGGCAGGGCGGGGCGGATCGCGGTGGGGACGGCTTTCTGGGCGTCGACGGTGCAATGGAGGTAGCCGAGCTTACGTTGGGCGTCGTCATCGCGGCCGGCGGCCTCGAGCCAACGCTGGAGCACGGCGGCGGCGCGCGCCCATTCGGGCCAGTCGCTGTCGGCGCCGTCGGCGGCCTCGACGAGCTTACACAAAGCGCAATCGCCGAGAAAGCGTTCGACCGCGGCGGCATCTTCCGCGCCGACGATCGCAATAAGCTTCTCCCGTTCGCGCGCTTCCATGGTCAGGTCTTGTAACCGAGCACCGGCCGCAGCCACTTCTCGGCTTGTTCGATGGACCAGCCCTTGCGCTTGGCGTAATCTTCAACCTGGTCGCGGCCGATATGATCGACGTCGAAATAGATGGACTGCGGATTGCCGAAGTAGAGACCGGACACCGAGGCGGCCGGGTTCATGGCGTACGATTCGGTCAGGGTGCAGCCGAGGCGGTCCGCGTCGAGCAGGCGCCAGAGCTCACCTTTCTCGGTGTGTTCGGGGCAGGCGGGATAACCAGCGGCGGGACGACGGCCGGCGTATTTCTCGTCGACGAGCTCTTCGACGGTGAGGGCTTCGTTCGGCGCGTAGCCCCAAAGTTCCTTGCGGACCTCGAGGTGTAGCCATTCGGCGCAACCTTCGGCGAGACGGTCTGCCAGGGCCTGGATGAGAATTTGACGGAAGGGATCCTTGGCCTTGAAGGAGGCGGCGTAGTCTTCAATCTCCTGACCAGCGGTGACCGCGAATGCTCCCAGGTGATCGCCCTTCTCGGTCGAGACGAGGTCTGCCAGCGAGCGGCAGGTGGTGACCTTCGGGCGCGGCCGCTGGTCGCGCAGGAAGTGGAAGCGGCCAATCTGCTTGGCCTGAGCTTCATCGCCGTAAATCTCGACGTCGTCGCCGACGCGGCGGGCGGGCCAGAGACCGACGACGCCGCGGAGGTGCATGCGGTTGCCGCGGATGAGGTCGTCGAGTTCGCGGCGGGCGTCGTCGAAGAGCTTGCGGGCTTCGCTGCCATACTTGGCCGACTTGAAAATCTGTGGGAACGCGCCCTTCAGTGACCAGGTGATGAAGAAAGGTGTCCAATCGATGATCTCGGCCACCGCGGCGGGGTCGATCCGTTCGAAGAGCGTCACGCCTGACTTACGCGGCACGGGCTGCACTGGTGCGGTCGTAACGAGCGGGCGCTTACGAGCCTCGGCCAGTGGGATGACCACGGCGGGCTGCTGCTTTTCGTAGGCCTCGCGCATCTCAGCCTGTTCGACTTTGAGATCCCCGACAACGCCACTCTGCTTGGCCGGGTTGAGCAGGTCGCTGCAGACCGTCGTGACGAGCGAGGCATCGCCGACGTGAACCATCGGGCCATCATAATGCTGGGCGAGCTTGATGGCGGTGTGCTCCTTGGAAGTGGTGGCACCGCCGATGAGCAGAGGCGTGCTGATGCCCGCGCGCTTCAGTTCTTGGGCGACGGTGATCATCTCGTCGAGCGAAGGCGTGATCAGGCCGGAGAGGCCAATGAAGTCGGGCTTCAGGCGCAGGGCCTCAGACACGATTCGCTCCGACGGCGTCATCACGCCGAGGTCGGTGACGGCGTAGTTATTACAGGCGAGGACGACGCCGACGATGTTCTTGCCAATGTCATGGACGTCGCCGCGGACGGTCGCGATAAGGAATGAGCCCTGCGTGGAGCCGCCGACCTTCTCGGCGGCCATGAACGGTTCGAGGTGTGCGACCGCGGTCTTCATGACCTTGGCCGACTTCACCACCTGAGGGAGGAACATCTTGCCCTCGCCGAAGAGTTTGCCGACGACGCGCATGCCTTCCATCAGCGGGCCTTCGATGACGAGCAGCGGGCGCCCCAGCTTGAGGCGCGCCTCCTCGGTGTCGGCGACGACGTGGTCGTCGAGGCCCTTGACCAGCGCATGTGCGAGGCGCGCGTCGACGCCGAGTTCGCGCCAGGCGTTCTTCTTGGAGGCATCGACTTCGGTCCGGGTGCCGGCGAAACGCGGCGCGGCCTCGAGGAGGCGGTCGGTGGCGTCGGCGCGGCGGCAGAGCACGAGATCCTCGACGAGGTCGCGCAGCTCCGGGTCGATCTCAGTGTAGACCTCGAGCATCCCGGCATTGACAATCGCCATATCGAGCCCCGCCTTGATGGCGTGGTAGAGGAAGACCGAGTGGATGGCCTCGCGGACCTTGTTGTTGCCGGCGAAGGCGAACGAGACGTTGGACAGGCCGCCCGAGGTGCGGGCACCGGGGCAGAGGCGTTTAATCTCTGTGACGGCTTCGATGAAATCGAGGGCGTAGCGGTCATGCTCCGCCATGCCCGTGCCGACGGTGAGGATGTTGGCGTCGAAGATGATGTCCTGCGGGTCCACGCCGGCTTCTTGGGTGAGGATACCGTAAGCGCGCACGCAGATCCGGATCTTATCTGCGAGGGTGGCGGCCTGACCCTTCTCGTCGAAAGCCATGACGATCATCGCCGCGCCGTAGCGGCGACAGAGGCGGGCGCGGCGGACGAACTCGGCCTCCCCTTCCTTGAGCGAGATCGAGTTCACGATAGCCTTGCCCTGCACGCAGCGTAGGCCGGCCTCGATGATATCGAAGTTCGACGAATCAATCATGAACGGCACCCGGGCGATATCCGGCTCGGTCGCCGCCATGTTCAGGAACTTCGTCATCGCCGCGGCGCCGTCGAGCAGCCCGGCATCGAAGTTGATATCGATGATCGTGGCGCCGGCCTCGATCTGCTGCTTGGCGACGCGCAGGGCGGAACGATAGTCGCCCTTTTCGATGTGGCCCTTGAAGATCTTCGAGCCAGCGACGTTGGTGCGCTCGCCGACGTTCACAAAATCACCGGCTCCACCGAAGAGGTTGAGCGGTTCCAGGCCGGCCAGCTGGAGGGCAGGCGGGATGGCGCCGAGCGGGCGTGCCGGATATTTCTCGGTGCGGCGGCGGATGGCGGCGATGTGGGCGGGCGTGGTGCCGCAGCAGCCGCCGAGGAGGTTGACCAGGCCGTCGCGGGCAAAGGTCTCGAGGATGGCCGCGGTGTCTTCTGGGCCTTCGGGGAAGCCCGTCGGCGAAAGCGGATTAGGCAGGCCGGCGTTCGGATAGCAGGAGACGAAGAGGTCGGCCTTCTTCGCGAGTTCAGCGATGTGTGGGCGCATCTGCTCGCCGCCGAGGGCGCAGTTTATGCCGACGCTGAGCGGCTGGGCGTGGCGGACGGAATTCCAGAAGGCTTCGGTCGTCTGACCGGTGAGCGTGCGGCCGGAGGCATCGGTGATCGTCCCCGAGATCATCAGCGGGATGCGGAAGCCGCGGGACTCGAAGGCTTCGTCGATGGCGAAGAGAGCGGCCTTGAGGACGAGCGTATCGAAGACCGTCTCGCAGAGGAGCAGGTCCGCGCCGGCGTCGATCAGGGCGTCGACCTGTTCGCGGTAGGAATCGCGTACCTGGACAAACGTCACGTCGCGCTTGGCGGAATCGTTGACGTCGCGGGACATCGACAGCGTCTTATTCGTTGGGCCGATGGCGCCGGCGACAAAAGCGTCCTTACCGGGGTTGGCGGCCTTGAAGGCATCGACGGCTTCACGGGCGACCTTGACCGCTTCCGTGTTCAACTCGCGGACGAGATGCGTCATCGCGTAGTCTTCCATCGCGATGGAGGTGCCGTTGAAGGTATTGGTCTCGAGGATGTCCGCGCCGGCGTCGAGGTAGGCGCGGTGGATGTCGCGGACGACGGCCGGCTTGGTGATAACCAGGAGGTCGTTGTTGCCCTTGAGCTGGCCCGGGTGACTGGCGAAACGGTCGCCGCGGTAGTCCGCTTCCTGCAGCTTGAGCTGCTGGATCATCGTGCCCATCGCGCCGTCGAGGTAGACGATGCGTTGGCGCAGGAGGGCCTCAAGGCGCTCGCCGGC
>CAIVYX010000271.1 GCA_903910245.1 uncultured Opitutia bacterium
ACAGGGATGCCGGACGAGTGACATCGGATGGCTTCGAGCTGGCCTTCCACGAGCACGAACGGGTCGGCGTCCTTGCGCGTCATGCGCGCCCGGTCGATGTTGAATACGGTCCGGGATTTCTTGAACAGCTCGGTCTCGGGTGAGTTGACGTACTTGGCTTCGCGGGACGGGTCGTCTTGCGGGGTGATGTCGAGCGTGCGCGCGGTGAACGCGATGACGCGCCCCTGGATGTCGCGAATCGGGATGACGAGGCGGCCGCGGAAGCGACAGCGCCAGCGGAGCGGGTCAGGCACGCGGTCGACGCCGAAGAAGAGGCCCGTCTGGGCGAGGGCGTCCTTGCCATAACCCTTGGCGAGCAGGCCGGGAATCAGCTTGGAGTCGTCGACGGGGGCGAAGCCGATACCGAAGTCATCCGCGACCTCGAGGGAGAACTTCCGCTTCTGCGTCCAGTATTCGCGGATCCATTCGCCGTGCACGGGGTCCTC
The DNA here is from genome assembly GCA_903910245.1 of uncultured Opitutia bacterium. Lineage (GTDB taxonomy): Bacteria > Verrucomicrobiota > Verrucomicrobiia > Opitutales > UBA953 > UBA953. The sequence goes on from CAIVYX010000271.1 coordinate 486, forward strand.
GAGGAAGCAGCGGCGCCAGTAGTCGGTGACGAGCTCGTGGATCTCGAGGAGCTGACCGCGGAAGGATTTCTCGTTCTTGCCGTCGCCGCCAGTCTCGTAGTCGAGCTTGAAGCCGAAGCGGGTGGCGACGCGTTCGATGGACTCCGGGAAGTCGAGGCCTTCGCGGGTCATGACCAGCTTGAAGGCGTCGCCCCCTTGCTGGGTGGAGAAGCAATACCAGAGGCCGGTCTCGGGGTTGACCTTGAACGAGGGGCTTTTCTCGGACTTGAAAGGGCTGAGGCCCCACCAATCGCGTCCACGCTGCTTCATCTGCGTGTAGTCCCCGGCGAGCGCGACGATATCAGCCCGTTGGCGGAGCTCGTCGATGGATTTACGGGAAATACGGGCCACGGCTGTCAAGGGGTGTCTGTCAAGTGGGTCGGAGCAAACGAAAATAATTCCCAATCGGCGATAGGGCGTTCCCCCGTGGTATGCCTAGGGGGTCTGTTTTCACAAGGGTCCGGCCCCCTTTTTCAGCACTCGTCGCAGAGCTTATGGCGGATCCGCTTGGCCTCTTCCCGCAGGCGGGCAGCCTCGGCCGGCCGGCCAGCCTTCGCCAAGACATCGGCCAGGTTGTCCAAGACCGAGGTGGTTTCACGCTTCTCGGCTCCGTGGAGTTTCTGGACCCCGGTGAGTTGGCGGCGGAAAAGGGCTTCGGCTTCGGCCAGTTTGCAGCGTTTGAGTTCAAGTCCACCTAAGATGCTCATCGTACCGAGCGGGTCGGGGTGGCCTTCGCCGAGGGAGGCGACTTCCAGCGTGAGCACCGAGCGGTAGAAGTCCGCGGACTCGTCGAGCCGTCCCTGTCGGTAGCAGAGCCCGGCGAGCTGGGTGCGCAGATTGATGATCGCAGCTTCGGAGCCGCGGGGGGCGGCCTCGAGTAACGCGAGCGCCTCCCGATAAAGTTTCTCTGCTCCCGCTAAGTCGTCGGCGGACACCCGTAAGGCGGCGAGTTCACGACGCAGATCGGCGGATGCGGCGCGTTCATCGCGAGTCTTTGTCTGCTGAAGTGTAATCGCCTGTGCGAGGAGTTGAGCCGCCTCATCCGCCCGACCTTCGCTGCGGCTAGCCGTCGCGCGTTGGCGTAACGTCTGCGCATCTGCGACCGGGGCCGCAGGGGAGACGTCGCGGCAGCCCGCCGAAAGAATCGCTAACAGGATGAGCGCTCCTCTGGACATCAGTCGCCGAGGAAGCTGACGTCGTCGCACTGGGCCCGGAAGTATGGGGCGTTGCCGTCGACTTCGACCGTGAG
>CAIVYX010000272.1 GCA_903910245.1 uncultured Opitutia bacterium
CTTGAGCTTACCTTCGGTGGTCATGGGAGGTTTGGAAGTAAGAGGAGCAGGGCCGAGGGCAAGGAGAAATGGGGGGTGCGCCAAAGGCGCAGGGGTAGGGGTAGGGATAGGGGTAGGGGTAGAAATGAAAGAAATAGCCGCAATTTGCCTCTTTTCTAAAATATCCAAGCACTAGCCCCAGCCCTGTCCCCAGCCCTAGTTAGGCCCTTTTGACCGCGATCAGGAACTCTTTGTTACCATCCCGGCCTTCGATTGGAGAGGGAATCACGCCCAGGACCTGGGCGCCGGGAAGCGACTGAATGGAGGCGGTCAGGCCATCGACCACGCGGGCATGGATGACCGGGTCCTTGATGATCCCCTGCGCCTTGTCGGCCTCGGCCCGCGTCGCCTCGAACTGCGGCTTGATGAGCGCGATCAGATGCCCGCCCTTCCCTGTCCGCTCCCAGGCGGCCGGCAGCACCAGCCTCAAAGAAATGAACGAGAGATCCATGACCACGATGCCGTAGGCCCGGTGCGGTAGCTCGACCGTGTTGATCTCGCGCGCGTTGAACTTCTCGAGGTTCTTGATGCGCGGATCGGTGCGGAGCTTGGAATGGAGTTGGGCCGTACCGACGTCGACGCACGTCATGCTCACGACTCCGCGCTGGAGCAAGCAGTCGGTGAAGCCGCCGGTCGATGCGCCGACGTCGAGCCCGTGCAAGCCTTCGACCGGAATCTTAAAATGGTCGAGTGCCCCTTCGAGCTTCTCTCCACCGCGCGAGACGAAGCGCGGAGGCTGATCGACAATCAGCACCGTATCTTCGGGAAAAGACTGCGATGGCTTATTGACCACGGCGTCAGGCCCAGAGCGAACCTTACCGGCGAGGATGAGGGCTTGGGCGACTGAGCGGGATGGGGCGAGCGAAAGCTTCAGCAGCAATTCGTCCGCGCGCATCCTGCCGGGCTTCGCGGCCATCGGTCAGTCGAGGAAACCCGTGAGGGGCGAGGTCGGTTCGGCCTTATCGGAACCGATACCCAGGCCAGCTTCACGGGCAGCGCGACCGGCTTCGACCGCGAGGCGGAAGGCGCGGGCCATTGCGATAGGATCGCCCGAGGAAGCGATCGCGGTGTTCACCAGGACGGCATCGGCGCCCATCTCGAGGGCTTCGGCGGCGTGCGAAGGCGCACCCAAGCCGGCATCGACGATGACCGGCACGCGGGCCTGTTCGATGATGATGCGAAGGAAGTCACGGGAGAGCAGACCGCGGTTCGAGCCAATCGGTGCGCCCAGCGGCATGACCGCGGCGGCGCCGACTTCTTCGAGGCGCTTCGCCAGGACCGGGTCGGCGTGGATATAGGGCAGGACCGTGAAACCCTTCTTCACCAGTTCGCGACAGGCCTCGAGGGTCTCGATCGGATCAGGCATCAGATACTTCGGGTCCGGGTGGATCTCGAGTTTCAGCCAGGAAGTACCGAGGGCTTCGCGGGCAAGTTCGGCGGCGAAGATCGCCTCCTTGGCAGTGCGCACGCCGGACGTGTTCGGCAGGATGAGATGCTTCTTCGGATCGAGCGCCGACAGGATACCGTCATCTTGGACGCCGAAGCGCACGCGCTTGATGGCCATCGTCACCACCTCGGCGCCGCAGGCGTCGAGCACGGCCCGGAGCTGCGCGGCGGAAGCGTACTTGCCCGTGCCCGTGAAGAGGCGCGA
>CAIVYX010000273.1 GCA_903910245.1 uncultured Opitutia bacterium
AATGGGGATCTGCTGGCATGGTGAACTGCTGCGAAGCAGAGCCATGAAAGCAAAAGCGGGTTAAGCCTGGGTCGAGGCCACGTAAGCCGCGAAGAAGTTGCGGCGGTAGGCGGCCCAGGTGTGTTTTTCGGCTTCGACGCGGGCGGCCTGACCGATTTGAAAAAGCTCGGAGCGATGCGTCAGGGCCCAGTCGAGTTCTTGCTGGATGGCCGCGGCACTGCCGGGTGCGATGAGCAGACCGTTCTGGCGATGGACGATGAAGTCCGCACCGCCGGTGCTGGTCGTGCAAAGCACCGGCACGCCACAGGCCATGGCTTCGAGGATGACGAGTCCGAACCCTTCGGCAATCGAGGGCAATACGACGAGGTCGCAACGTTTCATGTCCGCGGCAAGTTCGGCGTCGGATAGTCCGCCGCGAATCTCGACGTCGACGGACTCAAATCCGCGGATGAGGTCTCGGTCGACGGATGTGCGGGTGTAGAGCATTAGCTTGGCGACACCTTTGGGGAGCGCGGCCATGGCCCCGAGGAGATAGCGGGCGCCTTTACGCTGGGACAGCGCGCCGACGAAGCCGACGGTCAGGGGATTAGCAGTGGGCGCGACGGTCCGGGCGGAGAACAGGTCGAGGTCAACGCCATAGCCGACGACATGGGCCGGAACCTTCGAGCCAGCGTCGGCGAGGGAGTGCTTGGTGAACGAGCTGGCGCAGATCACGGCGTCGGCCATCGCATAGGTCTCATCATTATGTGCGAAGAGCGGGGACATCTCGGTCTCCTCCATGAGTGAGGCCTTCGCCTCAGGGACTTTCTTGATTTCTTTCTGAAAGAGTTCCCTTAGGTGCTTTCCGTTAGGGTGAACTTGGAAAAGCACCCGGGGCAGGCCGGAGCCATCCATGATTCGGAAAGCCGCGTCGGCGTAATAGCTGTAGGCGATGAGCGGCGCGCGCCGCGCCAAGGCGACCTGGCCGGCTTTTTCGCTGAGCAGCCGGTCGGCGATGGCGAAATGGGGCGAATCTTTCCGGCGATTGAAACGTGCCTGAAGGGTCTGCACAAAGGCACCATACGAGCGGACGGCTTTCGTGGCGGGAATGTCGGCGTGATGACGGACTTTGGCGAAGCGATGGAAGTTCTTCCCGCACAGCCCGGTCGTAGCCCAAAACTTTGAAAAATACGCCTCGGTGACCATGGCCTCCAAGGCATGATTCTCCTGCAGAGCCAGAGCGGACTGATAACGGTCACGAGGACCGGCGAAGCAGATGACGGCGGAGGGAGGCAAGGGAGGGAGATTAGAGGGGGCCGTTTCGGGTGGCGGGTGGCAGCCTCAGGTGGCGGGTGGCGGGAAAATCATCCTGGCACCTGGACCCCGGGGCTGCCACCAGCCACCCGGAACGTATTTTATTCACGCGCAAAACAGTTCTTCACCGCCGTGATCACGCGGTCGCGATCAACTTCGCTCATACCGGCGCCGGAGGGAAGGCAGAGTCCTTGGTCGAAGAGGCGTTCGCTGACCTTGCCGCCGTGCATTTCTGCGGAAGCGAAGACGGGCTGGAGGTGCATGGGCTTCCAGACGGGGCGGGCTTCGATATTCTGGGCTTCCAGCGCAAGACGGACCTGCTCGCGCGTGACGCCGGCGAGGGCAGGATCAATCGTCAAGCAGGTGAGCCAGCGGGTCGACTGACCCCACGGCGCTTCGGGCTGCATGGTGACGCCAGGGAGACCCTTGAAGGCTTCGGCATAGGCTTTGAAGTGCCCACGGCGACGTGAGACCTTACCGGAGAGACGGGTCAGCTGGCCGAGTCCGATGCTGGCCGAAATATTACTCAGGCGGTAGTTGTAGCCGATGGTCGAATGCTCGTAATGCGGAGCGGTGTCGCGGGCCTGGGTGGCGAGAAAGCGCGCCTGCTTGGCGAGTTCGGCATCATCGGTGACGAGCATCCCGCCGCCGCCAGTGGTGATGATCTTGTTACCGTTAAAGGAATGGATGCCGGCCAATCCGAAAGACCCAGGTGAAACTTCGCCATAGGTCGCGCCCAGCGCCTCAGCAGCATCTTCAATGAGTTTGACTCCATGTTTATCGCAACAGGCCTTAATGGGGGCGATATCCGCCGACTGACCATAGAGATGCACGAGGACGAGTGCCTTGGGTACTTTTCCAGCCTTGGCCTTCTGCTCGATGACGGCACAGGCGAGCGCAGGGTCCATATTCCAGCTGCGCTCCTCGGAATCGATGAAGACGGGCTTAGCTCCGAGATAGGTAATGGGGGCAGCGGAAGCGACGAAGGTGAGCGACGAGCAGAGGACTTCGTCGCCGGGGCCGACGCCAGCGAGGCGTAGCGCAAGATGCAGGGCGGCGGTACCGGAGGAGACGGCGACGGCATGATTCGAGCCGACGAGTTGAGCAAAATCTTGTTCGAACGCGTCGAGATTGGGACCCGCCGGCGCGATCCAATTGGATTGGAAGGCTTCTAGGACGAGTTCAATTTCAGCGGAACCGATGTCAGGTGGAGAGAGGTAAAGACGTGGGAGAGGCATGGGGGTTGAAAAGTGCAAAGGTGCAAATCGGAGCGGAGCTCCTGTGCAAAGGTGCAAAAGTGGATTCAGATATTACCTAGATTAAAATGGGGGATTAATGGAGGCCCGACTTCTTGATGACAGCAGCAAGTGCGGCAAATGTCCGGCATGGCATCCTTTACCAAATTCGAGGAGATCGAGGCGTGGAAGACCGCTGAACTTATCGTCGTGCAATCTTACGGATTGCTGAAAGAAGGCCCTGGCTCGCGAGACTGGGCGCTCAAGGATCAGATTCAGCGAGCCTCTGTCTCCATCATGTGCAACATCTCCGAAGGGTTCGAAAGCAGGTCGGATCGTACTTTCTATGATATGCTGCGCCGTGCCAAAGGATCGTGCGGCGAAGTTCGGACCTTATCCTATGTAGCCGCCAAGATTGGGCACATCCCGCTTGAAAAGTATGAGCTGCTGCGGCCGCTTTGCATCAAATGTTCCTCCCAGATTCAAGCCCTGATGACCCACCTCGAGTCCACCCGGCCCGAAGTGCCTAGTCGGAAAAGATGGTGAGCTTCACTTGCCTTCACTTTTGCACCTTTGCACAAGCCGAAGGCGAGTTGCACTTTTGCACTTCTGCCGAGCTTACTTCCATTTCCTATCCCCAAACACTCCTAGCGGAGCCAAGGCTTCCCATAATCCCTTATTCGCGGGATCCGCAATTAATTCCTCCACCCTCTGGCCGCTGGATATCCGCACAAACATCTGCTCATTCTTCTGATTAATTCCGTAGGCCCGGATATCTTTCCAAACAAGAGGTAGTCGTTCGAGTCGGCCGATGAGTCCATTGCGCCAACCGGCCTGCTGATCTTCATAACGATTGGGTTCGCCGTTTACGAGATGCCAGAAAGCAACATTCTGCTTGCCGCCATTGGGGACGATATACTGACCGTATTCATAAGGGAGCAGATCGCGCTCCCCCACTCTGCCGGGGACGGCATAAAGTCTTTCGGTGCGCACGCACCCGTTGTTCACCCAGCACGAATCGGGATTGTGCGAACCGGCGTCGACGACCGACACTTTACCGGGCTCCCAATAGGCAACGTAGACGAGCATCTGGACGCCGCCACGGACGTAAAGAACCTGCTTGGCCTGACTGAAATTCAGGATGCCCTGGGCGCTGGCTATCGCGGCAGAGGATCCGGCGATCGGAATCTCTCGCCGCGTCCATCCCGGAACTTCCGGCAAAGCCGAACTGACGTCGCCGGTAAAGCCCCGCGGACGAGGCGGCGCGAACTCGGAGAGGAGCACGAGGGCCAGCAGGCCAGCGAGCATGATGCCGCCGAAGATGAGCAGGGTTTTGCGCATATCAGAGGATGCGCGCGGGGATACCGACGACGGTGACGCCGGCGGGGACATCGCGCACGACGACGGCGCCGGCGCCGACGATCGAACGGCTGCCGACCGATTTGCCAGGGATGATGCTAGCTCGGCTGCCGAGGAAGACGCGATCGGCCACGCGGACGTGTCCGGTGATATCGCACTGGGCGCTCAGCGACGTCCACGGCCCGAGCGTGGCGTCATGCCCAATGGTGCAATTGAGGTTCACCATGGCGAAATCGCCGATCTCGATGTCGACGGAGAGGATGGCGCCGGGGCAGATGACCACGCCCTTGCCGAGCTTGACGCGAGCGCCGAGATGAGCTTGCGGGTGGACGAAGGTCAGGAATTCTGCGCCGGCGGCCACGAGCGGCGCGACGAGTTGTTCCTTGAGCGGAGGCATGCCGAGGCCGGCGAGATAGAGGGTGTCGGCGGACGGCTTATGGCTAGCGATCGCGTGCACGGGGGCGAAGCGTCCGAACGGGGCGAGCGCGGCGGGATTGTCGTCCAGGAAACCGGCGGGCGTCCAGGCGCGGCCGCAGTCGGGATGCTGGCTGGCCCAGACGTAGAGTTCGCGGCCGAAACCGCCGGCGCCGACGATCAGGAGTTTTTTCATGAGAGTAAGTTGAGGATGTCACCGACCGTGCGGCAGCCACGGACCTGTGCTCCGGTAATCTCGCGATCATGCACATGCTCGAAGTGCGAGACGACGAGGAGGATGGCGAGCGAATCCCACTGGGGCAAAGCCGCGAGGACGGTGGCTTCGTCGGCCCGTGCGAGCGCGTCAACGTCAGCCCGCAGGGCGGTAAGCTGTTCGGTGCGGGTCATCGGGGAAGCGTCTGGATAGGGGCGATAGTCAGCGGGCCGATTTCACCAGCGAACGCACCCCAGGAGAGGCCGACGCCAAAGCCGCAGCCGACGACCTTGAGCGTACCCGCTTCGAGG
>CAIVYX010000274.1 GCA_903910245.1 uncultured Opitutia bacterium
CCCCCTTGCAGGTGGGGGTGTCTTTGATACGAATGACCCTATGAAAGCCATCCGCGAGAAGGTCGAGCTGCCCGAAGGGCACTCCTTCCGCGTCTTGCGCTGGTCGAAGACGCTCCGGGATGTCGAATGCATCCTTGGGCCAGGTCGCACGCAGCCGGTGCAAGGGGAGGGCAATCACTGGCACTTCCATAAGGAGATGGAGCTGACCCTGTTTACCGGCGGGGAGGGCACGCGCTTCGTGGGCGACGCTATCGGCACTTTCGCGGCCGGCGACCTCGTGCTACTCGGCGAACGCCTCCCACACCACTGGCACACCTCGGGTGCCTCGGGCGGACTTTCGATCCAGTGGCATTTTCCTGAAAGCCATCCCGTGTGGGCATTCCCGGAGAACCTTGAGCTTCGCGAACTATTCAAGCGGGCCGAACGCGGCCTGCACCTGCGTGGGCGCACCGCGACGGCTATTGCTGCGCTCATGCAGGATGTCGCCCGCAGCAAGGGCGCCGGGCAGCTCGCGGCGTTACTCCGTCTCCTGGCTGAAGTGGCGGATGCGCCGGAGTCGGATCTCGCCCTGTTGTCGTCGCGCAGTTTCACGCTCAGCGCCGAGTCCCATTACCAGAAGGCCATCTCGAAATCCGTCCAGCACCTCGTGGCCAATTTCCGGGATGAGATCCGACTGGAAGATCTCCTGAAGATCTCCGGCCTCAGCCGCCCGACCTTCGCCCGTCAGTTCAAGCAGCACTCGGGCCACAGCTTTAGCGCATTCGTGAACGAGCTCCGCTTGCAGGCCGCCCGCCGCGAGCTTCGGGACAGCGAGCGGAGCGTCCTGGACATCGCTCTGGCCTGTGGTTTCCGGCAGGTGACCTTCTTTAATCGCCTATTTAAGCGGGAGATGGGGTGTACCCCCGTTGACTATCGGAGAAAGCAGAGAAGGAAGAGGAGGTAGGGGCTGAAATAGGGCTAGGGCCAGGGCTTGGGCTAGGGATGATATCGGTGCCTCTCTCTGGCCAACCGGACAACCGTTCGACTGGTCAACTAAGCCTCTGGGCCTCCGTGCCTCTCGTTGGTCTCCCCGGCCAACTGGCCAACCGGTCAACTGATCAACTTCTCCCAGGCTAAATTCGACACCTGCTTCGCTTATTAATATCGGAAAGCTCCTTCCGGTCCCCAGAATTTCCCCCAACCCCATGAAACTCCCCACGCTCCTCCTGCTGGCCGCCGCCTCCGTCTCCTTCGCCGCCGATCCGGCGCTCACGATCTATAACGGCGGTTACGCCGTGGTGCGTGAGACGCTGCCGATCGACCTCAAGGCCGGCGTCAACCAAGTCTCCTTCGCCGGCGCGACCGCCAAGGTCGAGGCGGACTCCGTCATCCTGCGCGACGTTGCGGGCAAGGCTGAGTTCCAGATCCTCGAGCAGTCTTATCGTAATGACCCGGTCACGCAGGCGATGCTGCTGTCGCTCTTCGAGGGTAAGACCCTTGAGTTCAATCGCCGCGAGACCAATAAGCCGGACCGCGTGATCATGGGCAAGGTCGTGCGCAGCGGCTTCGTCCCGGGCGGCCGGTTCGTCGAGCCCATCATCGAGGTCGATGGGAAGCTGCAGTTCTCCCTCCCCGGAGAGCCGATTTTCCCTTCCCTCGGCAATGACAATGTCCTCAAGCCCACCCTGAATTGGAAGCTCGACTCTGCTTCCGCCGGCAAGATCGACGCCGAGGTCGCTTACCTGAGCAATGGGTTCACTTGGGAGGCCAGCTACAATCTCGTCGCGACCGATAAGAGCGACCTCTTGGACGTCGTCGGCTGGGTGACGATGAACAACCAGAGCGGGATGACCTTCAATGACGCCAAGATTAAGCTCATGGCGGGTGATGTGAATCGTGCGCAACCGGAATATCAACGTGAGGGGCGGCGCGCTATGGCTTTTGCTGCCTCTTCCATGGATGCCGTCAAGGCCGTGACCGAGAAATCCTTCGACGAATTCCATCTCTATACTTTGGGTAATCCGGCGACCCTGCGCGACAAGGAGACCAAGCAGGTCGAGTTCGTGCGCGCGTCGGGCGTGAAGGCTGAGCGTCTCTATGTCTTCGACGGGGCCGGTCACCAATACCGTGGGGACGGTTCGTCCGGTAAGGTTCAGGTCTACCGCGAGTTCAAGAACTCCGAGGCCAATAAGCTCGGTATGGCCCTGCCGAAGGGCAAGGTGCGCTTCTACTCCCAGGACGGCGATCGTCAGCTCGAGTTCGTCGGCGAGAACCGCATCGATCACACGCCAAAAGACGAGCTCATCCGCGTGCTCAC
>CAIVYX010000275.1 GCA_903910245.1 uncultured Opitutia bacterium
AGGTGCATAAGCTCTCTCGCCCGATCCCCAAGGAGCCGATGTATATCGAATTCTACCAGAACCTGCCCGAAGGCGGCCTACTCAAGGATTTCATGAATCCGAAGCTGGGTCCCGAGCCGCTGCAGATCGACTGGGTCAAGGTCTTTAAGATCCCATGAGATGCCTCTTCCTTCTGCTGGCTGCGACCGCTTTGGCCGTCGATCCTTCGGTCGGCAAGAAGGTCACGTTCTCCGACGACTTCACTGGAGACGCCATTGACGAGACGAAGTGGACGCTGCCTGGCAACCGCGAGACGGCCTCGATCGTCAAGGGTGGCAAGGATAAGGTCCTGCGCATCTCCCTGCGTAAGGCCGAGGACATGATTCAGTGGAACGGTCTGACCACGAACGGCAAGTTCGAGCAGATGTACGGGTACTTCGAGGCTTCGATCAAGATGCCCGCCTATAAGGGGCACACGGCGATTTTCCGTCTCGGCGTGGCCGACGAGAAGGTGACTCCAAACATCATGGTGCTCTTCGAAGGCCTGGGCGCCGACCAGCTGATGCCTTGGGCGCGTAAGACCGACGATGCTGGTCAGCGCGACTTCCGGCCTGAAGGCAAGCTGACCCAGTTTCTTAAGGCCGGCGAACCAGCTAAGAAATTCAACACCTATGGGATCCTCTGGACAGAGAAATCCTTCACCTGGTTCATCAACGGCAAGAAGGCCCATCAGGTCGACAAGCAGGACGTCGCCAAGCCAATGCGCTTCCAGCTCGCCCACCGTATCGCCGAATTCGAGCGTCCTAACCTCAACCTCAAGCAGCTCCCTGACGACATGGAGATCGATTGGGTGAAGGTCTGGAAATAATTTTCTTACCCGCCATGAAAACATTCCTCGCCCTCTCCCTGTCGGCCGTCGCCCTGAGCGCGGCCAATCCAGCGTCGAACATGAAACTGACCTTCTCCGACGAGTTCGAGGGCGACAAGCTCGACACGACCAAGTGGGCCACCCAGGGCGAGCCGACCGCCATCACGACCTTCAAGACCGGCAAGATCACCGGCGTCCGCATTACGCTCATCAAGAAGGAGGACATGATCCAAACCAATGGGATCTACACGCGTGGCAAGTTCGAGCAGGTCCGCGGCTATTTCGAGGCCTCGATGCGCATGAACGGCTACAAAGGCCACGGCGGGACGATGTCCCTGCGCGGCGTGGACGACAAGGCCGTCCCCTTCATCAACGCCCTCTGGGAGAGCACCGGCGCCGACCGGCTGGTGCCGTGGGCACGCTACGTCGACGACAAGGGTCAGCATGACCTTCGGGCCGAGGGTAGCGCAACTAAGCTCCTGAAGGCCGGCGAACCTTCCAAGAAGTTCAACACCTACGGCATCCTCTGGACCGAGAAGGCCTTCACCTGGTTCGTCAATGGGAAGCAGTCCCATAAGGTCGATCGTACCGTGGTCGACACCCCGATGTCCCTCTACTTCTCCCACCGCATCGGCGAATGGGAGCGCCCGGACCTCAACCTCAAGCAGCTTCCCGACGACGTCGAGATCGACTGGGTTAAGGCCTACAAGTGATCGTCATGCGCCTCTGGGTACTTCTCTTCCTGTCCGCGACGGCCGCCTTCGCCGCGGATCCATCGACCGGCAAGGTCCTCGCGTTCTCCGACGAGTTCAATGGGGATAAGATCGACGAGACCAAGTGGACGGTATTCGGGTCAAGGGCCGTGTTCACTTTCGTCAAATCTGCCAAGGGGGGCGCTCTGCGCATCGGCCTCAAGACGGACGTCAATATGATCCAGAACAATACGATCACGACGCGCGAGAAGTTCAGCCAGCAGTTCGGTTATTTCGAGGCCTCCATGCGGATGCATGCGGGCGACGGGCATGCCGGGGCTTTCCGCATCTCGACCGATGACGAGAAGACTCCGCCCAGCATCGTCGCCTCCTTCCACGGCACGGGCAAGGAACGGGTCAGCCCCTGGGCCCGCGGCAACTTGGATTCGGGGTCGCAGGACTACCGGCCCGACAAAGCGATCGGCAAGTTCGCCGATCTCTCCAAGAAATTCCACACCTACGGCATTCTTTGGACGGACAAAGGCTTCACTTGGTACATGGATGGCAAGGCCGTCCATAAGCTCGAGCGGAAGGAATTCGTCCGGCCCATGTCGCTGGCCTTGGTCCATCGTATCGATGAGGAAGATCGCCCGAAACTGGTACTCAAGACCCTGCCGGACGACGTCGACATCGACTGGGTCAAGGTCTGGAAATGATTTCCATGCGCACCCTCATCCTTCTCTTGGCTCCCTTGGCCGCCTTCGCCGCCGACCCTTCGACGGGCAAGAAGCTCGTCTTCTCGGATGACTTCAACGGCGACAAACTCGATGAATCCAAGTGGCGCGTCACTGGTGGCAGCGACCTTTTCACCTTCGTCAAGGTAGGGAAAGAAAACGCCCTGCGTATCGGCCTCAAGATGGGTGACGACATGATTCAGACCAACTCCGTCAGTTCGCGTGGCAAATTCAGCCAGCAGTTCGGCTACTTCGAGGCCTCGATGCGCATGAACGCCCTCGATGGCCACTCAGGGATTTTCCGCCTCGCCACCGATGACGACAAGACGCCACCGACCATCTCGGTCTCCTTCCACGCTTCGGGCAAGGATCGCGTCAACCCGTGGGCCCGTGCCACGCTCGAGTCTGGTCAGCAGGATTTCCGCCCCGACAAGACGATTCCTGCCCAGAAGGCGGGAGACGTCTCCAAGAAATTCCACACCTACGGCATCCTTTGGACTGAGAAGGGCTTTACCTGGTACATGGATGGCAAGGTGATGCATAAACTCGAGCGCAAGGATTTCACTAGGCCGATGAGCCTCTCGTTGAGCCATCGTGTCCTTGAAGAGGAGCGCCCGAAACTGAACCTTAAAAGCCTGCCGGACGACGTCGACATCGACTGGGTCAAGGTCTGGAAGTAAGGCCTCGTTCAAAAGAGGTTTGCATCAGTACCCCGCTCGGCATCCTGCGGGGTACTTTCATGTCCGCACCTTACGACAAGAACCATCCCTTCCCGGCTCGCCTCGTCGACCGACGTCGCCTGAGTTCCCTGGCCAGTCAGAAGGACACCCAGCATTTCTCGGTCTCCCTCGCCGGCAGTGGCCTGACCTACAAGTGCGGCGATAGCCTCGGTGTCTTCCCGACCAATAATCCGGCTTCCGTGGCCGCTTTGCTCCAGGCCGCCGGTTTCACGGGCGAGGAGCAGGTGACCATCCCGAAGGACCTGGCTCCGGTCTCCCTCCGTCAGGCACTGTCGACCCGGTTGGCCCTCAACGGCCCAACCTATAAGTTCGCCCAGCTTCTGCACGACCGTGCGACCGATGACGCCGATAAGGACCGCCTCGCCGCCGCCATCGGTGAAGCCGACCCCGAGAAGAAGAAGGCGTGGATGGAGCAGCGCGAATTCTTGGACCTCTTCCTGGAGTATCCTTCCGCCCGTCCGTCCGCCCAGGAAATCATCGAGCTGATGCGCAAGCTCATGCCGCGCCTCTATTCTATCTCGTCCGCGCCTTCGAAGTACCCGCAGGAAATCCATCTCACCGTGGCCGTCGTCCGTTATGAGACCAACGGGCGACCGCGCGAAGGCGTCTGCTCGAGCTACCTCGCCGACCGTGCGCGGATGAACGAACCGGCCATCCCCGTCTTCGTCGCCGATTCCCACTTCGGTCTCCCGGCCGACGACAACATCCCGGTCATCATGGTCGGCCCCGGCACCGGCGTCGCGCCCTTTCGCAGCTTTGTGATGGACCGCGCTACCCGCGGCGCCAAGGGCCCGAACTGGCTCCTCTTCGGCGATCAGCGCAAGGACCATGACTTCCTCTACGCCGACGAGTGGGCGGAATATCTCCAGTCTGGCGTGCTGACGCGTCTCGACACCGCTTTCTCCCGCGATCAGGTCGCTAAGGTCTACGTCCAGGATCGCATGCGCGAGAACGCCGTCGAACTCTGGAAGTGGATCCAGCAGGGCGCTTATTTCTACGTCTGCGGCGATGCCAAGCGCATGGCTAAGGACGTCGATGCGGCGCTCCACTCCATCGTGGCCGAGCAGGGCGGCTTGACGCCTGAGGCCGCGGTAGAGTG
>CAIVYX010000276.1 GCA_903910245.1 uncultured Opitutia bacterium
ATCGGCAGCGTCATGGCCGGCCGCGAAGCCATGGGCGAAGCCGATATCATCCTTTGCGCCGGGGTCGGTGCCTACTGCGGCTGGCAGGGTGCGGTTTTTTGTCTCTTCGGGGGCTCGGTCATCGGGGTCATCACGGCCCTCCCGGGCCTGATTCAGGCCAAAATAAAGGGGGAAGAGTATGCTGGAGTGGTGCCTTTCGTGCCCAGCATGGCCATCGCCGGGGCAGTCTGGTTCTTCCGAGGCCCTGAACTGGTTACCCTCTGGCGCGACTGGACCGCTTCGTGAATCATTCTGACTTGTCAGCCCCCTTTCCCCGTCCAATCATCGAACTCACCCCACTATGAAGCAGCTTGCTCTTGCTACCTTAATCGCTTCCGCCGCCCTCGTCGGTTGCACCACTTACGACACCCCTAACCATGGTCGCAACGTCTCGCTGGAGCCAGCCCACAACTTCCTTGGCATCGTCAAGGTCGAGTCTGGATCCTTTGCTCCGTCCGAAAAGGCAACCGTCGGTGCCAACATGCGCGAGTTCAGCGCACGTCGCATCACCTCAGGCGACCGCATCACCCTGCTCTGGGGCGCCGTCACCCTGACCGACTACTAAACCGACAAGTAGCCCTTGCAGAAGCCCCGGATTCGGGGCTTCTTCATTTACAGGCCATGAACGACCCCGGAAGCAACGTCGCCCGCCATCTTCGGATCGCGGCTACCGACCGCCCGGACGGTCTGGCGACCAAGTCGCCGACTGCGGTCACGGCCAACGGCGAGGTCATCCATGAGGTGCGCTCCTTCCTCCAGCTCGATCAAGCAAGCGACGCGGCGACCGAATACTTCAGCCGATCCGGCATCACCCAAGGTACCCGCGTCCTGCTCGCGGTGCGCCCTGGACACGACCTGATTGTCGGGATGTTCGGTCTCCTTAAACTGGGAGCCCTCCCCATCGCCATCGACCCCGGGATGGGCTGGTCTACCTTCCTGGACTGCGTTCGCCGCTCTCGCCCGTCGGCCCTCGTCGGCGTCCGCACGGCCTCACTGCTCAGTCGCCTGCCTTTCGCAGCCTTTCATTCACTTACCCATCGCGTGACGGTCGGCGACTCGGCCTGGCGCCAAGCGCTGGCGGCGAGACCCCAATCACCACGCCCGCTAGCCGAAGTTTCTCCCGACACGCTCGCCGCCATTCTCTTCACGTCCGGCTCGACCGGCGCCCCCAAGGGCGTCTGCTACACGCACGGGATGTTCGATGCGCAGATCGAACTGGTTCGCTCGACTTACGACATCCGCCCAGGCGAGACCGACATGGCGATGCTGCCGCTCTTCGCACTCTTCAATCCTGCCCTCGGGTCGACGACCATCACGCCACTCCTCGATCCCTCTCGCCCTCTCGCCGCCGATCCGGCCCCCCTCGTGGCCGCGCTCATCGCCGAGAAAGTCACGAGCTCCTTCGGCTCACCCGCCATCTGGGGTAAAATCGCTGACCATTGCGAAGCCCGTGGCCTCAAACTCCCCGACCTCCGCCGCCTGCTCATCGCTGGTGCGCCGGTCTCTGGCGAACTGCTCGCCAAGCTTCGTGTGGTCGCGCCGAACTGCGTGACTCACACGCCGTATGGCGCGACGGAGTGCCTGCCGGTCACGACGATCACCGCCGAGAAACTGCTCGGCGAAGCGCGCCAGCTGGCCCTCCTCGGCCAAGGCACGTGCGTCGGCCGGCCCGTCAGCGGCGTCGAGATCCGCGTGATCCGCGAGACGGACGGGCCAATCGCGATAATCGCCGAAGCCACGCCGTGCGCCGTCGGCGAGATCGGCGAAATCATCGCGACCGGCCCGAGCGTAACCCGCGAGTATGACGGACTCCCCGAAGCGACGCGCCTCGCGAAGATCGCCGATGGCGATCGCGTCTGGCACCGCATGGGTGATCTCGGCTCGGTCGACGCATCTGGCCGTCTCTTCTTCCTTGGACGCCGTGTGGAAAAAGTCCGTGCCGCCGACGGCGGCCTCCCGACGGAATCGCTCGAGCCGGCCTTCCGCCAACACCCACACGTTTTTCGCTGTGCGCTGATCGGTATCGGCGAAGCCCCCGACCAGACGCCCGCGCTCGTGGTCGAACCGCGCGCCGGTCATTTCCCCGAGACCGAAGCCGATCGCACGCGCTTCATCGCGGAACTCCGTGATCTCGCCCGCATCAATCCCCAGGCCGATCGAGTGAAGCACATCGTCTTCCAACGCGCCCTGCCCGTGGACGTCCGTCACAACGCCAAGATCCACCGCCTGCAGCTCGCCAAAGAATGGACCGCCCGCCCCGCCCGATGAATTCTCCTCTCGTCCTCGTCACCGGCGGCGCCGGCTTCCTGGGCCAGGCCGTCGTCCGCCGCTGCCTCGCCCGCGGCTACCGCGTGCGCGTGCTGGGCCGTACGCCGATGACAGGCGAACTAGCTGAACAGGTGGATTTCGTCCGTGGCGACATCGCCGACCGCACCACGGTCGACGCGGCCGTCAAAGGCTGCGACTACGTCTTCCATGTGGCGGCGAAAGCCGGCGTCTGGGGCCCTTGGGAAGAATACGTCCGTATCAACATCGCCGGCACCTCGAATGTCGTCGGTGCGTGCCTGGCCCATGGCGTCCGTGCCCTCGTGCACACGAGCACGCCGAGCGTTGTCTTCAGCGGCGAATCGTTCCGGGGCGCCGACGAATCCCTACCCTACGGAGACAATTGGCTCTGCGCCTACGCCGAGACCAAGGCCATCGCCGAAGAAGTCGCGCTCAAGGCCGCGTCGGAAAACCTCAAGGTCTGTGCGCTCCGCCCGCACCTGATCTGGGGCCCGGGAGATAATCACCTCTTCCCGCGCGTCCTCGCCCGCGCCCGCGCCGGCAAGCTGCGTATCGTCGGCGACGGCGAGAACCAGGTCGACGTCACGCACGTCGACACCGCAGCCGATGCACACCTCAGCGCGCTCGATGCGCTCCTCTCCGGTCGCGCCAACGGGAAGGCGTACTTCCTTTCGCAAGGCGAACCCGTGAAGCTCTGGGTCTTCATCAACCGCCTGCTCGTCGGCGCCGGCGAAAAGCCTGCCACCCGTCGAATCAGCCAACGATCGGCCTACTGGCTCGGCGCCCTGCTCGAAGGCGTCTGGACGCTCTTACGCCTCAAAGGCGAGCCGCCCATGACCCGTTTCGTCGCCGTCGAACTCGCCAAGGACCATTGGTTCGACGTCTCCGCCGCCCGCCGCGACCTCGGCCTCAAGCCCGCCGTCGAGACCTGGGCCGAGCTCGACCGCCTCGCAGCGACGCTGCGGACGAAATAACGCGTTCGCTTGCCCCGGTCCGCATTAACCCCATCCCTTTTCCCATGCCCGCCGACGGACTCCAGCCTGATAAGACTTTCCACGTGACCATCCGGACCTGGTTCGACCAGACCGACGGTCTCGGGATCCTCCACCACTCGCACTATGTGCTCATGATGGAACGTGCACAGAAGGTCATGTTCATCGCCTTGATGGGCAAGGATACTATCGACCCCGCCGTAGCGCCCGATGTCTACGTGGTGGTCCGCGACATCGACTTGCACTACCTCGTGGCCATCCGCCCAGAGTGCGACGTGAAACTGGTTCTCAGTGTCCGCAAAGTCCGCGCGGCCGGTCTAACCGTGGATGTCGAGTTCCGAAGCCCAGATCACGGCATCCTTTACGCCAAGGCCTCCCGCACTATTTGTCGCATGGATGGAATCTCGCATCAGCCCTCCGCCTGGAGCGATGAGTTCCGGACGAAGCATGAAGCGTTAATCAGAGCATAAGAGTGCTGAGTCGATTTCAGATGACAGAGGTCTGAATCGATGAAGACAGACAGATAAAAGTTACTTGCTGCCTTGGGTCATTCATCGACGCAGCCCTCTGTCATCCGTCATCTGCCATCGATTCAGCCATCCGTCATCGACTCGGTCATCTACCCCGCGCGTAGCGCCCCACAAATCCCACACGTCTTGCCGTCGCAGCCGCGAGCGGTGCAGTGCTCGCGGCCGTAGAAGATGATCCGGAGGTGAAGTTTGTTCCAACTGTCCTCCGGGAAGAGCCGCTTGAGGTCTTTCTCGACCTGCTCGACAGACTTGCCTGGGCTGAGCTTCCAACGCTTCGCTAGCCGGTGAATATGGGTATCCACCGGGAAGGCGGGGACACCGAAGGCTTGGGCCATGACGACCGAGGCGGTCTTGTGGCCGACGCCGGGAAGTTCCTCGAGTTCCTCAAAGGTCTGCGGCACCTGCCCCGCATGCTTGGCCATGAGCATCTTGCCTAACCCGACGAGAGCCTTGGATTTCTGCGGGGCGAGCCCGAGCTGCCGGATGAGCGTCAGCACCCGCGCCTCGGTCATGGCCGCCATCTTGGCCGGCGTACCCGCCTCGGCAAAGAGCGCCGGGGTGATTTCGTTGACCTTCTTGTCCGTACACTGGGCCGAAAGCACCACCGCAACCAGGAGCGTATAGGCATCCGTATGGTCCAGCGGGATTGGCGTCGTCGGGTAGAGCTTCGCGAGCTTCTTCCCCACGTAATCGGCTCGTTCCTGCTTGGTCATGAAGCGACCTTGGGCATGGGCCGGACCATGGCAACGCACCACCGCCCTACGACTTATTCACAAGCCCCCGAATGGGTTGCCAAACCTTATGTCGAAACCGTGATTCTCTAATACCCCCACCCTCGCTTGGTGGGCGATTGCGAGACCCGTTCCCTCCTCCAAAACCTTTCATACTTACATGGCCCAGCTGCCCTACGACCCGTCCAAAATCACCCGCGAACTCGCCCGTCATTATATCGCGGCGACCGAAGCCGACATCCAAGCAATGTTCGCTGCCATCGGAGCCAAGGATTTCCCGGAGATGTATGCCCACATCGACGCCGCGGTGAAGTTTCCCAGCGTCCAGGATCTCCCTGACGAGCTGGAATACCAGGCTCTTGCGAATCGCATGGAATCCCTTTCGAAGAAGAACTCGGTTAAGACCGCCTTCCTCGGCGATGGCCTCCAGGTCTACCGGACCAATGAGATCGTCGGCCACGTCTGCTCGATCCGTAACCTGACGACCTCCTACACACCCTACCAGCCGGAGCGCTCTCAGGGCACGCTGATCACCCACTGGATCTACCAGTCCACGCTCGCCCAGCTGACCGGCTTCGAAGCCGTCAACTCGTCGCTCTACGAACGCGCCAGCGCTCTCTTCGAAGCCGCCGTCTGCGCCGTGCGTATGGGTGATGCCGAGGCGAACACAGTACTCGTCGCCGCCAATCTTCTGCCTGGCGACCTCGAAGTCCTCCGCACGCATGTCGCGGACACGTCGGTGAAGCTTGAGTTCCTCGCGGCCGACGAAGACACCGGCCGTCTGACCGCCGCCGGCATCGCCGCCGTATCCGCGCGCCTCGGCAAGCAACTCGCCGCCGTCATCTTCCCCCAGGTCAACGCCCTCGGATTGCTCGAGGACGTCGACGCTCTGACCGACGCTTGCGCCGACGCCGGCGTGAAATCCATCGCAGTCATCGACCCGATGCTCCTCGCCACCGGCGGCCTCAAGGCCCCGGCCCAATACGGACGTGCCGGCGCTGACATCCTCGTCGGCGAAGGCCAGCACCTCGCTATCGGCGCCAACTTCGGCGGCCCCGGCCTCGGTATCTTTGCCGTCCGCCACAACGCGGATAAGAAGAACGAAGTCCGCGAGACCCCGGGACGCTTCGTCGGCAAGGCCAAGGACAACGCCGGGCGCGATTGCATCGTCATGGTCATGGCCACCCGCGAGCAGCACATCCGCAAGGACAAGGCCACGTCCAACATCTGCTCCAATCAAGCGTTCATCGCCACGATCGCCGGTGCATCCATCCTCGCCCGCGGCGAAGCCGGTATGGCCGCCAGCTGCGTCGCTGGCCGCGACCAAGCCCACCGCGCCGCCGCTCAGCTGCATAACATCCCAGGACTGAAGGTCTGCTACGCGAAGCAGGCTTTCTGGAATGAATTCAGCCTGATGCTGCCCGAGCCCGCCGCTGCGGTCATCGCGAAGGGTCGCGCCGCTGGCCTTCATGTGGGCGTCGACATCACCGGCCGCACTCCCTGCAACTGCTCGCTGATGAAGATTTCCTTCAGCGACCTCCAGACCTCCGCCGACACCGATAAGCTCGTCGCTTTCTTCGAAGGCCTCTACGGCCAGTCCGCCGGCTCGAAGCCGCTCGCCGAGATTCCGGCCGCACTGCTCCGCCAAGGCGCCGTCGGCCTGCCCTCCTTCCCGCTCGCCGAACTGAAGGCCTACTACTCCAAGCTCGGTGAACTGAATGTATCGCCCGACACCGGCTGCTTCCCGCTCGGTTCGTGCACGATGAAGTACAACCCGCACATCAACGACTGGGCCGCGGGACTCCCGGGCTTCACCGGCCTCCACCCGCAGGCCCCGCTCGAAGACGCGCAGGGCGCACTCGAACTCCTCTGGCAGACGCAGGAATGGTTCCGCAAGATCACTGGCCTCGCCGGCCTGACCACCCAGCCCGTCGCCGGCGCCCAAGGCGAACTCGTCGGCCTTAAGCTGTTCCAAGCTTACCACCGCCATCACGGCCAGCACCGTGACATCATCCTGATTCCGGCCTCGGCTCACGGCACGAACTTTGCCACGGCCACCACCGCCGGCTACGCCACCAAGCGCAACCCCGACGGCTCACCCTCGGGCATCATGCTCCTAAAGTCCGCCCCTGACGGCCGCGTCGACCAGGCCGACTTCGCCGCGAAGATCGCTGAGTTCGGACCGCGCATCGCAGGCATGATGGTCACTAACCCGAACACCTCCGGCGTCTTTGAGACCGACTTCCAGAAGATGGCCTCTGAGATCCACCGCATCGGTGGCCTCGTCTACATGGACGGCGCCAACATGAACGCCATCGCGGGCTGGGTGAACCTCGGCGCCCTCGGCGTCGACGCGGTTCATAACAACCTCCACAAGACCTGGACCGTCCCGCACGGCGGTGGCGGCCCCGGCGACGGTATCGTGGCCGTCTCCGAGCGCCTCGTCGACTTCCTCCCCGGCTTCCAAATCGCCAAGCAGGGCGACGTCTACGTGCCGGTGAAACCGAAGCACAGCATCGGCTCCTTCCATCGTCATTGGGGTAACTTCGCCCATAAGGTGCGCGTCTACACCTACCTACAACGCCTCGGCAAGGAAGGCGTGCGCCGCATGTCCGCGATGTCCGTCCTCTCCAGCCGCTATCTCTTCTCGAAACTCGGCAAGTCCTTCCCGTCGCTCCCTGCGGCGGCCGATGGCGTGCCGCGTATGCACGAGTTCATCCTCACACTCACGGAAGAAGACTTCAAACGCATCGAAGCCTCGGGCATCCCGCGCGCGAGCATCATCGGCCGCGTCGGTAAACTCTTCCTCGATTTCGGCTTCCACGCCCCGACCGTCGCCTTCCCCGAGGTCTTCGGCCTGATGATCGAGCCGACCGAATCCTACACCAAGGACGAACTCGACCGCTTCGCCGAAGTCGTGCTGGCCATCGGCGACCTCATCCGCACCAACCCAGAGGTCCTGAAATCCACCCCGCGCTTCACACCGGTGGACCGCGTCGACGAGGTCGCCGCGAACCGTAACCTCGTGCTCAGCGAACGCCTCACAGCCCTCCCGCTGATTAACGAGAACCGCCTCTCGCCCGTCCTGCTCAACGCGATGCCCGTCGCGGAGATCAAGTCGCGCGTGCTGGCGACGGTCTGATTAGGCCTTCGGCAGACGGACAAGGAAGACGGTGCCTTTACCGACCTCGCTGGTCACGGCGATGGTGCCGCCATGGGCTTCGACGGTCTGCTTGACGATTGCGAGCCCGAGGCCGGCTCCGCCGGTATGCCGGGAGCGCGAGGCATCGACCCGGCGGAAGCGCTCGAAGATTCCTCCGACGCTCTCCGGCGCGATACCGCGGCCATCGTCGGCCACGCGCAGCTCCGAGAAACCCTCGCTCACTCCAGTCGTCACGGTCACGGTGACGCCTGCGTCGTTATGCAGGATGGCGTTGATGGAAAGATTGAGGATGACGCGTCCGAGACGGCCCGCATCGCCGACCACCGGGGCGCCTTCGAGGTGCGGGACAAGCTTGGCGCCATGCTCGCGGGCGACGCGTCCAAGCAAGGCCACGGATTCGTCGGCAAGGTCCGCGAGGTCGCAGGCGTCCTGCGCAACGGGCCTGCCAGCGTCGCCGTGGGCGAGTTCAAGCAAGGCATCGGAAATGGATTTCATCCTTAAGGCCGACTGCTTGATAGTCTCGAGCGTGGCACGATATTCCTCGGGCGTGCGCTCCTGACGCAAGGCGCCCTGGCTGTCGGAAAGAATCACCGCGAGCGGCGTCCGTAGCTCATGCGAGGCGTCGGCGGTGAACTGTGCCATATGTTCGCGGGCGGCGTTCATTTTGCCGAAGGTATCGTTAAGCACCACGGCAAGGCGGCCGAGCTCGCTCTCGGTATCCTCGACGTCGATCTTCCGACCAAAATCGCCGGCGGCGATGCCTTCCGCGTCCGCCGCAATCCGATCAATAGGCTTGAGCGAACGGCCAGCCAGCACCCAGCCGATACCGCAGCCGATGAACACGACGGCGAAACCGGCGAGCGTCAGACTCCGGGCGAGATCGGCGAGGGCGGCGTCCAGCTGCAAGGTCGGACTGCCGAACATAACGAGATTACGGCCCGGCGGACGATGGAGCAGGACTCGATGGCTGGGCAAGGTGACCATGAGGTCCTGCGGGCGGGCCGGGGTGTCATCTGCGTTCGTCGCCAGTTCGGCCAAGGCTTGGGCGGTCAGCTCCGGTTCGGCCGGTGCGTTGGCGGAACGATAAAGGGATTTTCCTTCGAGGTCGACGACCTGAACCCAGACACCAGTACCGGCGATCTCGACCAAGGCTGTCTTGGCCTTCGTCGCGCGTTGCTCTGGGCTATCCGCCCTGGCGGTGGCCTTGCCGTTCGGTCGCGCAGCGGGCGCAGGATTGCGCGGGCCGGCGACGCCTGGGACGACCTCATTGAGCGCCCCCATGCCACGGGTCATCTCCCGGCGCAGGCGCAGGTCGAGTTCCTGGAGCCAGGCCTGATTCTCGTGCCGGTAGAACGCAACAAGGAGCACGGAGGCCGTAGCCGCGAGCAGGCCGAAATTCCAAGCCAAGATCCGCCAGCGGATGGAATGAAAAATCATGGCTGGCCGGGCGTCTTCGCGGCCGCCTCAATGACGTAACCCAATCCCCGACGCGTCTTAATTAGGTCAGGGCCTAGCTTGCGGCGCAGGTTGCAGACGTGGACTTCCAGCAGGTTCGAAAGCGTGTCCTCGTTCTCATCGAAGAGATGTTCGTAGAGTTCAGCACGAGGCACCACGGCGCCGCGACGATGCGCGAGGTATTCCAGGAGGCCGTATTCCCGGCCAGTGACGGGCTCGTCCTTGCCGTCCTTCGTCACGCGGCGGGCGGCCGTGTCGATGACGATACCGCCAAGGGAGATGACCGCCGCAGCTGAGCTGTGGTTACGTCGCACCAGCGCGCGCAGGCGCGCGAGGAGTTCCTGCTGCACGAATGGCTTCGAGACGTAGTCGTCGGCGCCGAGGTCGAGGCCGGCGACGCGATCATCGACCGAATTACGTGCGGTCAGCATCATGACCGGCGTGCGCTTGGTATGGCGTAGGCGGCGGAGCATCTCGCGACCGTCCATGACCGGCATGAGGTAATCGAGCACGATGGCGTCGTAGTCGCACTCCATCGCTTTATGGAGACCCTCTTCGCCATTAGCGGCCCCATCCGCGGCATAGCCTTCCTCGCGGAGCAGCTTCAGGAGGCCGTTACGCAAGGGAGCTTCGTCTTCTACGATAAGGATGCGCATCGGGAGCTGGTGCTATATTCTACCCTAACCGCCCTTAATCCAACATTAAGAAGCGCCCGGACTTACTCGACCTTGATGAACCGGCCCCGGGAAATCGCCGCGTAGGCGCCGCAGATGATAGCCGACGCCCCGCAGACCCAGAAAACCTGCCCAGAGGAAATATGGAAAGTCTCACGGGAGAGCCATTGGACGCCGGCGGCGGCCATAATCCCGAGGAAGCTCAGGCTGCTCACGCTGCCCTGCACCGCGCCTTTGCTCTCGGGCGAAGGACGATGCTGAATGACGGAGACGACCGGGACGATGAACAGGCCGGCGGAGAAGCCCAAGGTGGCCATACAGATGCGGAACGTATCGGCCGTGACGCCCTCCATGCCCATCGGCACGGTGCTCAGGGCTAGGCCGAGCGCGCCGATGGGGACGAGGCGGTATTCTATACGGCCGCGGGAGGCATAACCAGCGACGACGCTGCCGAAGCCGATGCCGAGGGCTAACCATACGTTCAGCATGCTGTTCTCGGTGCCAGTCAGATGTAGGTCGTTCTTGCCGAAGACCACCACGTTCATCATCACCAAGGCCGAGATGAAATAGAAGCCCGTGTTACCCCAGCACGCACGCCAGAGGTCGCGATCCTGTTTCATAATCCAGAGCTGACGCCAGAGATCGGTGACGGGATTGATACGGACCGGACAGGTCGGATCGGCCGCGGGAACGGGCGTGACTTGTCGGCTGAGCATCCAGCCGCCGAAGGCGATGACCACGAGGATCGGGCCGGCGATCCACTCGCGTTCCTTGAAGGCGTCGGAGAAAATTCCGGCGGCCACGGTACCGAGGATGACGCCGAGAAAGGTCAGCAGCTCGAGGATACCGTTACCCCAGGACAACTTCTCGTGCGGAAGGATCTCCGGCAGGATACCGTACTTAGAAGGGGCAAAGATGGCACTGTGGCACCCCATCAGGAAGATAGCACCCAACATAAGCGGTAAGCTTTTGAGACATAGGGCGATCCCAGCGAACGCCATGATGCCCATCTCCGCCGTCTTCACGTAGACCATCATGCGCTGCTTGCTATTACGGTCCGCCAGCCAGCCCCCCAGCATCGCGAAGAGGATGAAAGGCGCGGAGAAAACCGCCGTCACCAAAGAGACCAGCCGATCGTCCCCTGATTCCCCGGAGGACGCGGTGGCGCCGGCCAGAAGCACGAGGATGATGAGCTGTTTGAGCGCGTTATCGCTGAAGGCGTTCTGGAACTGGGTCGCCATCAGGCTCCAGAAGCCACGTTGCCAGCCGGTTGCCGAAGAAACTGGGGGTGGG
>CAIVYX010000277.1 GCA_903910245.1 uncultured Opitutia bacterium
CTAACCAACTGAGCTATAACCCCAATAAAGAGGAAAGTGAACAAAGGGAGCCGACCGCCCTCTGGCAAGCCTTCAATGTACGTCCCCGAGATAGGTGGCCGAACCGTCTTTGAGAGCCTTGGCGATGACTTCCCCCAAGCCCTTGGGCGAAAGGGGGTAATCCGCCAGACGGGCCAGCGGTAGCCATTCGAAACCGACCTGCCGACGATCGCGTTCCCGCCCCTCCCCAATCGGGGCAAGGTCCTCACAGAGGCAGTGGAAGACCGCCTCGACTTGATGAAAGTGACCATGGATCCGATGCATGGCGTGGTTCTTGCCGACGTATTCGCGAAGGTACAGGAGACCCTGCGGCACGACCTTCAGGCCAAGTTCTTCCAGGACTTCACGGCGCACAGTATCGCGCAACGTCTCGCCGTGGTTCTGTCCACCACCAGGCAGAACAAGGAACTCTCCTTCTTCGGTGCGGATACGGACCGTGAGGATGTCTTCGCCTCGCAGAATAACCGCTCGTGCGGCCGTCCTGACGCCAGAGGAAGCACTACCAGACTGGCGACGTGGAGCGGACACGAGGCCACATTACCCAGACCAGCCGGACAGTGAAGCCGTAAAGCATAGGCGGAAATCCGCCCGACTCAGGACATCAGCTTTTCGTCAATCTCCTGATTGCCGTGGACCGCCTTCACGTCGTCCAAGGCCTCAAGGGCGTCGATGAGTTCCAGTACCTGCTTGGCCACGGCGGCGTCACCGACAGGAACGGGGATGCTGGAGATATAGGCCAGTTCGGCCGACTCCGGCTTGATGGACTTCTCCTGCAGGGCCTTAGAGATGGCGTCGAAGGCCGCGATGGGGGAAAGCACCTCGAAGTGGTCGCCGTTGTTCACGACATCTTCGGCGCCGGCCTCGAGTACGAGCTCCATGAGAGCGTCTTCGCCGATCTGGGAGGCACCGATGAGGAACTGGCCCTTCTTGAGGAAGCTGTGGGACACGGCACCGGTCTGGGCCATGTTGCCACCGTTATCGTTGAAGGCCTGCCGGACTTCGGCCGCGGCTCGATTCTTATTATCGGTGGTAACTTCGACGATGAGTCCAACTCCGCCCGGGGCGTAGCCTTCGTAGACAATCTCTTCGTAAATCACGCCTGGAATCTCGCCAGTGCCCTTCTGGACCGCGCGCTTGATATTGTCCGCCGGCATATTGGCGGCGCGGGCCTTATCGATTAGCGCGCGCAGACGCGTATTGGATTCGGGGCTGCCTCCGCCGGCACGCGCCGCGAGGGTGATTTCCTTGGCGAGTACCGAGAAGATTTTGCCGCGCTTGGCGTCAATGACGGCCTTATGCCGCTTCGTCGTGTGCCATTTACTATGACCAGACATGGTGGGTGGGGTTAGGGAAAATCAGCCTTTGACCTTCTTCGTCGCGGGCGGGATTACCACGACGTCAGGTTCGTCCTTGGTAAGCCAGGTCTGCAGGATGGTCAACAGGTTCTGAATCGTCATGTATAGCGTGAGCGCGGCCGGCATCGGGTAGCAGATGATCGGGAAGAGCAGCGTCATCATCAGGAAAATCGTCTTCTGTGAGCTATCGGCCGAAGGATTCGGAGTCATGCGCATCGACTGCCACATGGAGAGGCCCATGAGAATCGGGAGCAGATTCACCGGGAAGCCTCCAATATGGAAGACCGTATCCGGAGCCGAGAGGTCATGGATCCAGAGGAAGGAATGCAGGCGCAGTTCAACGGTGGTCTGAAAGGCGGTGTAGAGGCCGAAGAAGATCGGCATCTGGATGAGGATCGGGAGGCAGCCGGCGAACGGGTTGATCTTGTTCTCGGTGTAGAGCTTCATGAGCTCCTTCTGCATCTTCTCCGGATTGTCCTTAAGCTTCTCACGGATGTCCTGCATCGGCTTAGCAAACTTCTGCATCTTCTTCGCCGCCTTCATCTGGACCGCGGTCAAGGGCCAGGTGATAACCTTAATGAGGCAGGTCAGTAGAACAATGGCCCAGCCCCACGACCAGGATCCGCTCCACTCGAGGAGCCAATGGACACCGCCGAGGGTGGCGAGGAGCAGCTTGCAGATCGCACCAAAAGAAATGAATCCGAGTAGCTTCGAGAACTGGAGCACCGCAACCTGGCCATCCGGCAAGGCGGCGACGCGGGCGTATTCCTTCGGGCCGACGAAGAAATCGCCTTCGAGCGTACGGGAAAGGTCAGCGGCGGGGACGGTCTCCCAAGAAGCGAAGGCGTGAAGGCTGCGCTTGCCGGCTTCCAGGGGAACAGGAAGGACCATGACCTCGGTGCGGGTGCCACGGGCGGCGGCATCGCGAGGGTGCACGATGGAGGCGAAGAACTGATTGCCGGAGGCCACCCAAAGGAGCGGCTTGGCGACGGAGGCCACCGGGTGTTCGCTCTGCGCCTTATGCGAGCCGAGGCCGAAGAAGCCAGTTGAGTCAGTGAAGACGTCGAGGCCGACGCGAGTCAGCTCATCGCCATCATACGCGAGCACCGAAAGAAACTGGTTAGCGGAATCGGCTTCGGTCGGCTGCCAGCTCCCGGTTGAAACCCAGATGGAAGTGGCCGGC
Organism: uncultured Opitutia bacterium; assembly: GCA_903910245.1. Taxonomy (GTDB): domain Bacteria; phylum Verrucomicrobiota; class Verrucomicrobiia; order Opitutales; family UBA953; genus UBA953. The sequence goes on from CAIVYX010000277.1 coordinate 2,578, forward strand.
TTGCCGGAGACGGGGATGACTTTGGTGGCGAAACGCAGGGAATAGGCTTCGATCGTCTCACCGTCTTTAGGGGCGCCAAAAAAGAAGGTGCGCTCGACGCGGGCGCCATCAAGCGAACCGACGAGCGTGATGGAGTTGGCCGAAGCGCCAGGCTGGGCGACGAATTCGGAGAGGACGGCTTCCAGTTTACCAGTCGTCGGATTCTTGACTGCGATAGCCAGAGCAGATTCGTCGTTTCCAGAGTTGAAGGTCACGACTTGGGTCTTGGTGACGTCGGCGAATTCCTTCTTCAGCTCGACCTTCGAAATCGCACCGCCACGGCTGCTGAGGGTCACCTTGATGCGCTCGTTCTCGATGACGAAGCTCTTGGCGTCGGCACGGCGAACGGGCTTGGCGGCCTGCGCAGACGGAGCGAGCGAAGTATTGGCCACAGGGCTAAGCACGGTCGGAGCAACCGGTGCAACCTGCACCTGAGAGGCGGGAGCAGAGGCTCCGGCGGGCCGTGGCTCAGGCTTGCTGAGGAAGAAAAGGGCAAATGCGGCGACGATGCAGGCCATACCTAGGAAGAAGTTCTTGCGATCCATGGAAAGTGAGTGGTTTGGCGTAGGGAACGGACCGCCCGTGTGCAAGGCACAAGGCGACACAACGCCCTTAATAAGGGGTTTTAAGGCTTAAAAGGTGAGCAAGAGGGTGCCCCACCCCACCTGACCTCAGGAACCAGGCTTGGTGGCCGGAAGCTTCGCCAATTCGGCCGGCACGGCATCCGCCGCATAGGTCGGGAAGTTCAGTTCCAGCAACGACACAAATGGCACACTAAACTTGGTCTGCCCGGCCGAGCGATCGACGAGCGAGACGACCGCGACGGCGCTGGCGCCATTCGCTTGAAGGATGTCGAGGCACTCCTGGGCGCGACCACCGCGGGTGACGACGTCTTCGGCGATGATCACCCTCTCGCCGGGACGGAAGGTAAAATTGCGACGGAGCACGAGCTTGTCGTTTTCCTTTTCCACGAAGACGAAACGTACACCGAGCTGGCGAGCAATCTCCTGGCCGACGACAAGTCCTCCCATCGCCGGAGCGAGGACGGTGTCGCAAGGATGCGCGGCGAGTTTCGGGCGGAGTAATTCAATCAGACGCGTGACCTTGTCCATGTGCTGGCAAACCTGGGCGCACTGGAAGAAGTGGCCGCTGTGGAGGCCGGAGCGCAGGACGAAGTGGCCGGTCAGGAGGGCCTTTGAATCACGAAAAATCTGGAGGACTTCTTCTTGGGACGAGCTCATGCTGTCTCTGGATAAGGCGAAAAGGGCCTGCTGGGCGAGGCGATATCCGATTGGCCACCGCAAAAGGTTCGCCCTGCCCCGTCCGCCCACCAACATGACCACCCTCCCCATGGACTCCGCCGATAGCCCTAAACCCGCCAGCAACGCCAAGGCCTGGATCATCATCATCGCCGTCGTCATGATGGTGACGCCCTTCATCGTACTGGCCTTAAACCACTCGCCAACCAGCCCGGCGACCGTCGGCATGGTCTGGATCAAGGGCGGAGAATTCACGATGGGCAGCGACAAGGCCGACGAAAAACACGCCGAAGAAGC
>CAIVYX010000278.1 GCA_903910245.1 uncultured Opitutia bacterium
GTGAAGCAGCTCTCCTCGAAGTCCGCCGTCCAGCGCCTCGAGACCCAGCGCCAGATCATCGAGCGCAACAAGTCCGAGCTCGCCGAGCCTGTCCTGTCGATCGCGCAGTCCGGCTCGGAGCATCTCTACGCCCGTGTCGCCGCAATCTTCACTTACAAGCAGCTGCTCGGCGCCAAGGCCAACGCCGCGCTCGTCGCGCTCGCCAAGGATGCCGTCGTCCGCGAGTTCGCCCTGCGTGCACTTGCCGACCGCACCACGCAGCTCGAAGGCGTCCCCGTCCAGCTCTTCGTCGACGCCTTGAACGACGCCGACCCGCGCGTCCGTCTCCAAGCCGTCATCGGCCTCCAACGCCTCGGCGCGAAGGACGCCGCTCCGGCCATGCTTGCCGCCGCCGCCAAGTGGCCGGCCGATGAATCGAAGCTCGGCGAAGGCGAACACTACCGCCTGCCGCACACCGTCATCGCCGCGCTCCAGCGTCTCGGTAACGCCAAGGCCTGCCTCGCCGCGCTCGCCGATCCGGCCCAGCGCAACATCGCCTTCCGCGCTATCCAGGGCATCCACTCCGACGAAGCTGTCGATGGCCTCCTCGCGCTCAGCTTGAGCGGCGACGATGCCGTACGCTTCGGTGCCGTCTCGGCGCTCGCCCGTCTCTACCATGTCGAGAAGCCTTGGAATTATAAGGATTGGTGGAGCACCCGCCCCGACGACCGCGGCCCCTACTTCGGACCCGACGCCTGGGCCGCCACGCCCCGCATCCATCAGGGCATTGAAGCCGCCTATGCCAAGCTGCCGGGTAACCTGCGTATGGCTTCGCTCGAGATCCTCGCCAAGAACCGCATCGCGATCACGGACCTGAAGCTCGAAGGCCTTGACCCGCTCCGACTCGCCATGGCCACGCAGACCCTGCGTCCGGCTGACCAGGCCTTGCTCGTCGCCGCCGCTCTCCAGGCCAGCCGCAAATGGGAAGAGCGTATCGATTGCTACCGTGCCTTGCTCAAGGTCGAAGGCGATGCCGGCCTCGAGCCCCGCGTGAAGATCCTCGCCGGTTGGTCCCAGGACAAACAGGCGCCCGCCTCCGCGACGCAGGCCATCAGCGATTTCATCTACGAAGCCGAACGCGGCAACCAGGTGAACAAGCTCCGCGCGATGGCCAACAAGGCAGACGACGCCTCCTCCACGATCCTCTGGAAGGCCTTGCTCAACGTGCTCAGCAGCCCGCTCACCAAGGATAAGCAGAAGAAGGACGTGCGTACGCACGTCGACAAGAACCCGCGCGACATCGGCTTCTTCCATGCCATCGCCGACCTCGGCCTGACGGGCTTCGACAAGCAGCTCGAAGAAGGGATGAAGGGCGACAACGTCATCCAGATCAAGGCTGCTCAGGCCGCGCTCGCCGCCGGTAAGCTCGCCGCCGCCAGCAAGGGCAAGAAGATCGCCCAGCTCGACGCCAAGGTCGTCGCCAACGCCGCCCTCAAGGGCCGCGGTAACGTCAAGACCGGCCAGCGCCTGTTCACGCAGCAGGGTTGCGTCGCTTGTCATGCCATTGACCTCGCCGCCGAACAGAAGGGTCCGTACCTCGGCGCCTCCGGCGCGAAGTTCCCGCGCGAGTACCTGATCGATTCCATCCTCGATCCGAACAAGGTCGTCGCCCAAGGCTTCCAGACCGTCGTGTTCACGATGAAGAACGGCCCCGACCAGATGGGCTTCGTCACCGCTGAAGCTGATGGTGTCATCACGCTCCGCAATATCGCCGGTCAGGTCTTCAAGCTGAAGCGCGACGACGTGAAGACCGAGAAACATCTCCCGCAGTCCATGATGCCCGCCGGCCTCGCCGCTGGTCTCACCGTCGAGGAGTTTACCGCCTTGATCGAGTACATGGTCACCCTTAAGTCCATTGGAGGGTAACGCGGGCGGAGCCCGCGAGGGGGTCTGCTGGCACGCTGGCAGGCTGCGAAGCAAAGTGAAGAGGGCGCCTCCGGGCGCCCTCTTTTGTTTTTATCTCCTAACCGCCAACCGCTGCCACCTGATATGGGTAGGGTTGAGCGGCCCGCTCAACCGCGGCTGACCGGGCCGGTCAGCCCTACCTTCAGACAGAAACCCCAAAGGGAAACCGGAGACCGGACAGGATGCTGGGGATATTTATTCTCAGGTGTCGGGTGACTGCCCCCTGGGCATCGGCCATTCGGGTGACGGCGTTTCGGCCATCGGCTACCGGCTTCAGAATCCTGCGGCCGGCCCGAAATTCAAGTTACTGCTTCGCAGCCTGCCAGCATGCCAGCAGATCCCCCGGGGCCGCTGAAAAGCGGCCCCTATGACATATCCTCCTATCTGGATACTTGGATGCTTACTTGCCATCCGGCGGGTTACCCTTTTGTTTCCCTGACCTTATGGCATCCCACGCCTCCTACATCTTCTCGTCCGAATCCGTCGGCGAGGGCCACCCCGATAAGGTCGCCGACAGCATCTCGGACTCCGTCCTCGATGCGTGCTTCGCGCAGGACCGTTTCTCCCGCGTCGCGTGCGAGACCCTGGTCAAGAGCGACCACGTCGTCATCGCCGGCGAACTCAC